>CAKUBJ010000015.1 GCA_934636905.1 uncultured Dysosmobacter sp.
CTTGTATTCACACAGGGATTGCCCATTTTTGACGCCATTTATGATGCGTTTTTTCACACCACTTTTCCCACCTCAAATGGGCTTTACACCACTTTTCCTGCCTGAAAAATAGTGGTTAATTTTCGTCAGACCACAACATATTGTGGTCGATTTCCTCAAAAATCAGACCCCTTAAATTTAGGTATCCGAACAATAGGTAAAGAAAAGCCCCGGAAAACCGAAGTTTCCCGGGGAAAATAGAACTTTTTTAGCGCTTGGAGAACTGAGGCGCGCGACGAGCGGCCTTCAGACCGTACTTCTTGCGCTCCTTCATGCGGGGATCGCGGGTCAGGAAACCGGCCTTCTTCAGGATGGCGCGGTTATCCTCGCTGGCCAGCAGCAGGGCGCGGGCCACACCGTGACGCAGGGCGCCGGCCTGACCGGACACGCCGCCGCCGGTGACGGTGGCAACGATGTCCATCTTGCCGACATTGCCGGTAGCCTCCAGAGGCTGACGGACAACCATCTTCAGCGTTTCCAGACCGAAGTAATCGTCAATGTCGCGGCCGTTGATGGTGATGGCGCCGGTGCCGTTGGGGAACAGATGGACACGGGCCACGGAGGACTTGCGGCGGCCGGTGCCATACAGATAAGGCTTCTTAGACTGATACATTCTCTTATTCCTCCTTACTCCAGCACGATGGGCTTCTGAGCCTGCTGCTCATAGTTGGCGTCAGCGTAGATGTGCAGGCGCTTCAGAGAATCCTTGCAGACGGTGTTCCGGGGCATCATGCCGCGGACTGCAACCCGCATCGCGGTTTCGGGCTTCTCCTGCATCAGGATGCGGTACTTGGTTTCCTTCAGGCCGCCAATCCAGCCGGAGTGCGTCCGGTAGATCTTCTGCTCGGGCTTCTTGCCGGTGAGGACAGCCTGGCCGGCGTTGATGATGATGACGTTGTCACCGCAGTCGGCATGGGGAGTGTAGGTAACCTTGGTCTTGCCGCGCAGCAGGTCGGCAGCCCGGACAGCGGTCTTGCCGAGAGGCTTGCCGGCAGCGTCCAGGATGTACCACTTGCGCTCAATGTTGGCCTTGTTCGCCATAAAAGTGGACATGGATCGTTTCCTCCGTATATCAATTTGATTTCTTTACAAATCAAGCGCTCCGGGGTAAAATCGGAGCAAGGATAGTTATACCATGAATGTCCGGCGGTGTCAATGCGATTTTTATTTATCTTGTGAAAAACTCAAAATATCTTTATTTTTCTTTGAATATCTCGCAAATGCTCAATCTCTATTTTCAAAAATGCCGCAGGGCACGGAGCACCCTGCGGCAGCAGCGGTATGTATGCTCAGAGAACCCACTGCACCAGCAGCAGAAGGAGAAAGCCCGGCAGCCCCAGAATGCCGATGGTCAGCGCGTTTCCAAGATTCAGCCCCAGGGCAATGCCGGTGAAGGCGGCGGTGGCATTCACCGCCCACAGGGCTGCGAAACCCAGCGCCGTGTTGACCAGCAGCTTCAGCACCAGCTTCAGGGGGGTGCTGAAAAGCCGCAGCAGAGTAATGAGAAAGAAGGCCAGCAGCAGCCCGGCAATGATTTTCTGATTCAAATCCATGCGGCATCTCCCTTTCCGGTTTTCGCGGCGGCGGTGCTTTCCGCTCCCCGTAGCTTCAGCACCCGGAGATAATAGTCACAGCGGGCTTTGGCGGCGCTGATGCGGTAGACGCAGGAGTCCACCAACTCCGGAGCCACGGCCAGATCGAACTGGCGGTAGGCCAGCGCAAGCTCACTCTGGGCGGCTTTCAGCTCTGCCTGCAGGGTCAGGATCTCCGGATCTGCAGAATGTTTTTTTGCGTGTTTCATGGCAGTCCCCTCCACATCATACAGTGTACGGAGAGTTTGGACAAATATGCCAATTTTCATACAGGAGGGATTCCCGTGACAGATCGACAGGAATTTTACATGGCACAGGCACTGGCGCTGGCTCAGGAGGCCGCGGAAGCAGGGGAGGTGCCGGTGGGCTGCGTCATCGTCCGGAACGGGGAGGTCATCGGCTGGGGACGGAACCGCCGGGAGGAGAAGCAGGCAGTTTTCTCCCACGCGGAAATGGAGGCCATGGCCCAGGCCAACGCGTGCCTTGGCAGCTGGCGGCTGGACGACTGTGAACTGTATGTGACGCTGGAACCGTGCCCCATGTGCGCCGGCGCCATTCTGAACGCCCGGATTCCCCGCGTGTTCTACGGCGCCCGGGACAGTGTTTCCGGCGCCTGCGGCGGCATCACCAACCTCTTTATGGAAGAGTTCCCCAGCCGGCCTGCACTGGTGGGAGGGATTCTGGAGGAGGAATGCCGGAAGCTTCTGTCCGACTTTTTCGAGGGAATCCGGCAGGAAAAGCAGTTGACATAAAAATTTCCGGAAATCCCGCGGAGATTTAAGACTTTTGTAACAACTTCTGCTGGTTTGCTTAATAATTCTCCTGTATCTTAATACTTGCAAGAGACAAAACTTCTTTTCATCCAATCTTCCCAATCATATGCGAAAAGGCCGCTGAAAGGCGGTCTTTTCGTATGTCTGCCATAAATCCGGAAATCCTGTACGCCGGAAAGCGCCCTGTGAAAGAAACCCGGGCGGAGCACCCCTCCCGGGTATCTTTCGTAACGATCTTCCTTCCCGCTGCGCAAGTCTTCCGGGGTTATCGACAGTCTCAGCAGGGAGCCGAATATCGGCTCCCTGCTTTGTTCTGCTTTCGTTTTGCTGTTCTCTTACTCACCTTACCGCAGCGCTCAGCGCGCCATGCGGCGGTATTTTTCCAGCTGCCGTTGAAACTCCTCCGGCAGGGGGCAGGTCAGTTCCACCGGCGCCCCCGTCCGGGGATGGAGAAAGCGCAGCCCCACGGCGTGCAGGCACTGCCCGTTCAGCCCGGGTACCGGCTTTTTGCTGCCGTACACCGTGTCCCCCAGAATGGGATGGCCGATGTAGGCCATATGCACCCGGATCTGGTGGGTGCGCCCCGTTTCCAGACGGCACTCCACATAGGCCGCACCGGGATACCGTTCCAGCACCTGCCAGTGGGTCACGGCATTCCGTCCCCCGGCCACCACCGCCATCTTCTTCCGATCTGCCGGGCAGCGGCCAATGGGGGCATTCACCGTGCCGGCGTCCTCCCGGAGATTCCCGGTGACAATGCAGCGGTACGTCCGTGCCAGCGTGTGATCCTGCAGCTGCGCCGCCAGACGCACATGGGCAAAGTCGTTCTTGGCGGCAATAATCAGCCCGGAGGTGTCCCGGTCGATCCGGTGGACGATGCCGGGGCGCAGTTCCCCGTTGATGCCGGAGAGGGAGTCGCCGCAGTGGTACAGCAGGGCGTTCACCAGCGTCCCGTCGGGGTGTCCCGGGGCGGGATGCACCACCAGCCCCTTGGGCTTGTTGACCACAATCACGTCGTCGTCCTCATACACCACGTCCAGTGGGATGTCCTGCGGGACAATCTCCACCGCCTCCGGCTCCGGAAGCAGCAGGGACACGGCTTCCGTCCCGGTGAGGCGGGTATTTTTCGTCAGGGGCTTCCCCCCTGCCGTCACCCGGCCATCCTCCGCCAGCTTCTGTACGGCGGAGCGGGTCAGTTCCGTCCGCTCCGCCAGCCATGCGTCCAGACGCTTCCCGGCGTCCTCACCGGCTGCCTGCAGAATCAGCGGCTCCATCCGGCTTCCTCCTGTCGTGTTTTTCGTAAATCAGCACATAGTAAAGGGCGCCCAGAATCGCCCCGGACACCACGCAGATGTCCGCCACGTTGAAGGTGGGATAGCTGAGCCAGAACTGAAAGTGGAGCATATCCACCACATAGCCCAGCCGCAGGCGGTCAATGAGGTTGCCGATGCCGCCGGAGAGAATCAGGCAGCAGGCGCAGATGCCCAGCGGGTGCCGCACAATCCTCCGCACAAGCACCCACAGCACCGCCAGAATAATCCCGCCGGTGACCCCCAGCAGCAGCCATTTCTGGCCGGAAAAGCTGGACCACGCGGCGCCGTAATTGTGGACGCGCATCAGTTCCAGAAATCCGGGGAACAGCGGCGCCGTTTCCCACAGTTCCAGATGCGATACCGTCCACGCCTTGACCCACTGATCAAGCCCCAGCAGCGCCGTACCCAGCAGTCCGAAAATCACATAATACATAGTTGCTCCTTTTCATGGGCAGCCCCTCGATGCCTCCCATGCGCGTTTTGGAAGTTACCGCCAGTATACAGGATTCCCCTGCAAAAAGCAACAGGAGGCGGCGCCGCACCTTCTCCGCGGCATTGCAGAAATCGGGATTTTGTGGTATATTCCATAAAAGAAATTTTGAGAAAGAGGGAGACGGATGAAGGATTTTCGGCAGGAACTGTACGAAAACGGCTACTTTCGGCAGGAAGAACTGGGCTTTGCCGACTGTGACCGGTATCAGCGGGTCAGGGTTTCCAGCCTGCTGAACAAGGCGGCGGTCTTTGCAGGGTACGATTACAACGCCCGGGGGCTGACCCACGACATGCTTTTTGACATGGGGGAGGTGTTTCTCCTCTCCCGGCTGGCCATGCGGATTCACCGCATTCCCATGGCGGGGGATGTGCTGGATATTGTCACCTATGAAAACGGCGCCAGAGGCGCCCATATGCAGCGGGTGTATGAGATGAAGGATCAGACCGGGGCGGTGCGGGTGTCCATCAAGAGCGACTGGATTCTGGTCAACCCTGCCACCCGGAAGATCATGCGCCCCTCCGCCTTTACTGCCAAGCCCCTGATGACCTGCGACCGGGTGATTGACTGCCCGGATCCGAAAAAAATCCTGCTGCCCCGGGAGGGACTGGAGGAACTGGGAACCCGGCAGGTAGTCTGGTCGGATCTGGACGGCAACGGCCACGTCTTCAGCGCCAATTACGGCGACATCATCTGGGACTACCTGCCCCGGGATCTTCAGGAACTGACGCCCCGGGAGTTCTACATCAATTACAGCCACGAGGCCACTTTCGGCGAGAAATTGCGGCTGGTGGGCTTCCGGAATCCCGACGGCAGCTATCTCATGGAGGGGGTTGGCCCCCATGCCGCCTGCTTCACCGCCCTGTGCGTATTCTGAAGCCCGCAAAGGAGCCAACGGGAGGATTTTCCGCTGAAAGCAGCTGCATTTCCCGGCAGTCATTGTCAACGCATTGTCAACAATTCACGAATAGCACAAAAATACGGGCTTGATTTTGCATGGCTTCCCATATTAAAATATTAATACGTTATCATGCTTTGGTATGAATCTTTAACATACTAACATAGTAATTCATCTGTTTAGGAGGTATCATTATGAGCGCCCCGGGGAAAAAGTCCATGAAACGAAAACGTATCATCAGTCACCGTGGGGACGAAGGACGGTGAACTTTATGCCGACGTCAGCTACATGGTGAAGGACGCTCCCTATGAGGGCTACGACGCCAACGGCGGCATGGTGTTCCGGAACACCTACACCGGCTCCGAAGTGGTGCCTGCCACCGGAACCCTGCGCATTTCCAAGACCGTCAGCGGCAGCGGCGCAGATCAGAACGGCGTCTTCCAATTCCGGGTTCTGGTGGGTTCTGTCAACGGAGGCTACAGCGGCGTCGCCTTTACCGACGGTGCTGCCACGGTTTCTGTCAAAGCCGGCAGCCATGTGGACATTCAGGGTCTGCCTGCCGGCACTTCCTACAGTGTGACGGAACTTTCTTCCGCCGGCTATACGGTAACCTCCCGGAACACGGAGGGAACCATTCTCAAAGATGACACCGTCACCGCTTCTTTCAACAATCATAAGAGTTCCAGTAAAAAGGATGACGACGACGGCGGCGACACGCCGGCTCTGAACCGGGAGGAGCATTACGCCTATATCATCGGCTACAAGGACGGCCTGCTCCGCCCCAACGGCAACATCAGCCGGGGCGAGGTGGTAACCATTTTCTTCCGTCTGCTCAGGGATTCGGTTCGCGCCGAGTATTGGAGCCAGACAAATCCCTATTCCGACGTCCCGGTGGATATGTGGTGCAACAACGCCATTTCCACCCTGACCAATATGGGCATCATCTCCGGCTACAGCGACGGAACCTTCCGCCCCGGTGACCCCATCACCCGGGCCGAACTGACAAAGATCGCCGCAGGCTTCTTCGCCGACAAGCGGGTGACCGCCCATTATGACGGCCGCTTCTCCGATGTTTCCGGCAGCGAGTGGTTCATTTCCGTGCTGGAAAAGGGCATTGAGGAGGGCATCATTCAGGGCTATCAGGACGGCACCTTTGCGCCGAATCAGTACATCACCCGCGCACAGGCCTGCACCATCATCAACCGCACGCTGGGCAGACAGCCGGAGGCAGACCGTCTGCTGCCGGACTCCCAGATGCTGACCTGGCCGGACAGCGATCCTTCCGCCTGGTACTACGCGCAGATGCAGGAAGCCACCAATTCCCATGATTACACCTGGGTCACCACTTCCTCCGGGAAAGTGGAAAAGTGGACAAAGAAGCTGCCGGATCGCGACTGGGCGGCACTGGAACACATCTGGTCCCGTGCCGATTCCTCCACCGGCGGCGAGGCCATGAACTGAGAGAAGAACTTCGCCCCATAAAAATCAGAACCACCCGTTTTACGGGTGGTTCTGATTTTTTCAAAATGGTTCAAACCCGGAGGCAGGATGGGTTGCCGCCTTTCCGGGATGGGGGCTTCAGGGCATGGTGCACACCAGTCCGCGGACGCAGTCCACCGTCACCATGGTGCCGTCCGTCAGGCGATGGGTGGCGCCGGCGGCGCCTACAATCACCGGCTTATCCAGCGTCAGCCCCACCGTGGCGGTGTGGCAGTCGGCGCTGGATTCCTCCGTAATGACGGCCGCCGCCTGCCGGATATAGGGCAGCAGTTCATTGGTGGTGTAGGGCAGCACCAGAACGTCCCCGGGGCGGAATTTCTCTGCCACCTGATCCGGCGTAAGGCAGACACACAGCGGGCCGGAGGCTCGCCTGCTCCCTACCCCCACGGCGTTGAGCAGAGCGCCGCCTACCTGCTGGATCCGGATCATGTTGGTGGTTCCGGATACGCCCACGGGAACACCGGCAGTCACCACCACCAGATCGCCGCGCTTCACCAGTCCGGCGGCTTCGGCAGATTCCACGGCGCGGCTCACCAACTCATCCGTGCTGTTGACATAGGGCATCATAATGGGTTCCACGCCCCAGTAAAGCGCCATCTGCCGCCGCACCTGCGGATCCAGCAGCAGCGCCACCACCGTTGTGGCAGGCCGGAAGCGGCTGACCATCTGGGCGGTCAGCCCCCGCTGGCTGACGGTGAGGATGGCGTCGGCGCCTACATCCAGCGCCGTGGTGCAGGCGGCGTGAGCCACGGCGGCGGTAATGGACAGCTTTTCCTTTTTCCGCTTCCGCAGGGGCGGCTCACAGCAGACGTTTTCCTCCGTCCTTCTGGCGATGGCGTCCATGGTTTTCACCGCCTCCACGGGATACTTCCCTGCCGCCGTCTCCCCGGAGAGCATGATGGCGGAGGTGCCGTCATAAATGGCGTTGGCCACGTCCGTGATCTCCGCCCGGGTGGGGCGGGGATTTTCCATCATGGAATCCAGCATCTGGGTGGCGGTAATCACCGGCTTGCCGCAGGCCACGCACTGGGCGATCATGTTCTTCTGAATCATGGGGATCTCCGTGAAGTCAATCTCCACGCCCATGTCGCCCCGGGCCACCATGATGCCGTCCGCCGCCTCCAGAATTTCCGGCAGATTGCTGACGCCCTCCTGATTTTCGATTTTTGCAATGATGCGCATCCGGGAGCCGGCCTTGTCCAGCAGGTTCCGCAGTTCCCGCACATCGGCGGCAGAGCGGACGAAGCTGGCGGCCACATAGTCAAAGCCCTGCTCCACGCCGAAGAGGAGATCCTCCCGATCCCGCTGGTTGATGTAGGGCATATTCAGCCGCACGCCGGGGACATTGACCCCCTTGTGGTTCTTCATTTTTCCGCTGTTTTCCACCCGGCAGCGGATCTCCGTGCCGGTGGTTTCCAGCACCGTCAGCCGCACCAGACCGTCATCCAGCAAAATGGCGTCCCCGGGCTTCACATCCTCCGGCAGTTCGGCGTAGGTAATGGAGCAGTGATTGACATCCCCCTCCACCTCCGCGGTGGTGAGGGTAAAGGTCTGCCCTGCGGTAAGCTGAACGGCGCCGCCGGCAAAGTCCTTCAGCCGGATCTCAGGCCCCCGGGTGTCCAGCATGGCGGCCACCGGCGCGTCCAGTTCCTCCCGCAGCGCTTTCAGCGTGTCCAGCCGTGCTTTATGTTCTTCATGGGTTCCGTGGGAAAAGTTGAACCGGGCCACGTTCATCCCCGCCAGAATCATCTCCCGCAGGACGCCCTCCTTGTCTGTGGACGGCCCCAGCGTACATACAATCTTTGTCTTTCTCATTTCCTGCCCCTCTTTCCATCTGCGGCATATAAGCCAATTTGCCCCCATTATTAACCTTTATGATTCTACCACAAACCTTCTGGCAGAGAAAGGCGCAAAAATGTAAAATTTACATTTGGATTTTTGGAAAGACATCTAAAATTTCATAGAACTCAGCAGTTTCGGTTGCGGAAATCCGCCTGTTCCCGGTGCACATAGAAAAACAGGGGGCGGTATAACCGCCCCCCGAGACTGTCGATAAAGTGGCAAATTCTCCGCACCAGTAAGGAAGGGTGTGCGTGGGAAACCCAAGAAGGGTGTCCTGCGTCATTGAAATCCTAAGTTTTCAGAACTTTTATAAAGTTCTGAAAACTTGCTCAGCGGGGCGAAAAGACTTTTTCGCCCCGCTGAGGGGGCGGTATAACCGCCCCCTGCTTCATTCGGTTCCCGTTCAGTTCAGCGCCGCTTTCAGGGCGTCCACCCGATCCGTCTTCTCCCAGGTTACGCCCAGATCCTCCCGGCCCATGTGGCCGTAGGCCGCCAGCTGGCGGTAAATGGGTCTGCGGAGATCCAGATCCCGGATGATGGCGGCAGGCCGCAGGTCAAAGACCTTCTCCACCGCCGCTTCCAGCTTTTCGTCTTCCACCGTGCCGGTGCCGAAGGTGTCCACCAGCACACTGACGGGTCTGGCCACGCCGATGGCATAGGCCAGCTGCACCTGGCACTTCCGGGCAAGCCCTGCCGCCACGATGTTCTTGGCCACCCAGCGGGCCGCGTAGGCCGCAGAGCGATCCACCTTGGTGGGGTCCTTGCCGGAGAAGGCGCCGCCGCCGTGAGGAGCGCTGCCGCCGTAAGTATCCACGATGATCTTGCGGCCGGTGAGGCCGCTGTCCCCCTGAGGGCCGCCAATGACGAACCGGCCGGTGGGGTTTACATAAAATTTGGTATTCTCATCCATCAGCCCGGCAGGCACCGTGGGACGGATGACCATGTCGATCATATCCCTGCGGATCTGCTCCAGCGTCACCTCAGGGCTGTGCTGGGTGGACACCACCACCGTATCCACCCGGACGGGTTTCTCGCCGTCATACTCCACGGTCACCTGAGTCTTGCCGTCAGGCCGCAGATAGTTTACCAGACCGGTCTTGCGGACTTCCGTCAGCTTCTGGGCCATTTTGTGCGCCAGAGAGATGGGCAGGGGCATCAATTCCGGGGTTTCGTCGCAGGCGTAGCCGAACATCATGCCCTGATCCCCGGCGCCGTTGTCCAGCCCGTCGTCCGCTTCCCCTTCCTTGACCTCCAGGCACCGATCCACGCCCATGGCGATGTCGCCGGACTGCTCATCGATGTTGGTGATGATGCCGCAGGTGTCGCAGTCAAAGCCGTACTTCGCCCGGTCATAGCCGATGTCCCGGATAACCTCCCGGGCAATCTTGGGAATGTCCACATAGCAGCTGGTGGTAATCTCCCCCATGATGTGAACCAGACCGGTGGAGGCGGTGGTTTCGCAGGCCACGCGGCCGTTGGGATCCTTTGCCAGAATGGCGTCCAGCACCGCGTCGGAGATCTGGTCGCAGATCTTGTCGGGGTGGCCTTCCGTTACGGATTCCGAAGTGAACAGATAATGTCTTGCCATGATACTCTTCTCCTTTTTTGTCCCTGTCGGGCGAAACGCAAAAAAACACGCGCTCCGACACCGAAGCGCGTGAAAAGATTGTTTTCCGCTCCTCATCTGTCGTTTCCGCCGGATTTGGCACCTTGATTCAACAGGTTGCCGTGGTTTCATCGGGCCGTTCCCTCCGCCACTCTTGATAAGGGACTATGAAATTATGTGTTTGTATGCTTATTGTAGCAGGGTTTCCGCACTTGTCAAGGGGATTCGACGGATTTCCTGAAATTATCAAAAAGTTCCCGGATCCCGGCGGCGGCAGGAAGCACTTTCCGGGAGGAACGGCTAAAATTCCGGTTTGACCTGTATGCAGGATCAGAAATGATTCCCGCTTTCTTTACAACTACGGTGTTTTTATGGTATAATACATTGTTAATTGACAGGGACAGATACGCCTGCCCCTGTTCATCGCTGGTAGCTTTCCAAAACACTTCAAAGGGGGGCCGCTTATGAAAAAGCGCTGGTTTGCCGGGCTGCTGGCCGCACTTCTGCTGCTTTCGGCGCCGCTTCCGGCCAAAGCCGCCGGCTCCGTATACTTTGTGGCGGTGGAGGAAAGCGTTCTCCCCCTGACGGACGCCTCCATGCCCTTCTGGTCCGGCGGGTATCTGTATGTGGCGGCCTCGGTTTTCACCAATCTGGGGGTTTCCGTCATCAACAACACCGTCAGGGAAATGACCGTGCTGGAAAAGGAGCGCAGGGCGCTGCTGTTTGACTGGTCCGGGAACTACGCCCAGGACAGCAGCGGCAACCGCTACACCCCCGGCGTCATCCAGTCCGGCGGCACGGTGTTCGTCCCCGCCTCCGTAGCAGCCTCCTTTTTCGGCCTGCAATACTCCGTGACGGAGGTGCCCAACGGTTCGCTGGTGTGGCTGCGCTCCCCGGATTTCGGCATGAGCGCCCGGGCCTTTGCCAACGCCGCCACCTATAACATGGACGAACGCTACAGCGCCTATATCCGGGACACCCAGTCCGGCACCGCAGAGCCTGCGCCGGTGACCCCTGCCGCTCCCACGGCGGGCACCCGGATTCACCTGTGTCTGGAGGCAGACAGCCGCACCGGCAGTCTGCTGGACGCACTGGAGTGGGCAGGCGGCTGGGCCGCTTTCTACTGCTCCCCGGAATTTATGGAGGAAAACGGTGCGCTGCTGCGGCGGATGGCGGCCTCCGGCCATGGGGTGGGCATCCTGCTGGACGGCGCCGCCGGTGACCCGGAGGAACAGCTCCGCCGGGCGGACGACGCCCTGTACCGCGCCACGCTGGGCACCACCCGTCTGGTCTGCCTGCGGAATCAGGAAGACGGCGTACAGCAGGCACTGGAGCAGGCGGGACGGTGCTGCCTGTCCCCCACGCTGGATCGGAGCGGCTACAAGCTGGAAAGCACCTCCAACGCTTCCGCCCTGCTGGAACGGGTATCCTCCCGCCGTGGGGATGTGTCCGTCTGGCTGGGCACCACCGCCTCCGCCGCCGGGCTGCGGGAATTTGTCGCCGCTGCCCAGAAGGCCGGGCACTACTGCCGCGCCCTGACGGAAATCGGCTGACCGTTTTTTCTCAGGATTTACAAATCGTTCAACATCCCGCCGCAGATTGGGATAAAATAGAAACTACAGACATCATCGGGCCGAAGTGCCTGTAAAACGGGAGGAATACCCTATGGGACGCAACATTCTGGTAGTGGAGGACGACAGGAACATCTCCGACCTCATCCATATGTATCTGGTGAAGGAGGGCTTTGACGTCCGCATCGCCGGGGACGGCGGCAAGGCGCTGGAGGAATTTCAGAAGAAGGAGCCGGATCTGATCCTGCTGGACATCATGCTGCCGGTGATGGACGGCTGGGCCGTCTGCTCCCGGATCCGGGAAACCAGCAAGGTGCCCATCATCATGCTCACCGCCAAGAGTGAGGTGTTCGACCGCATTCAGGGGCTGGAAATGGGCGCCGACGACTACATCGTCAAGCCCTTTGAGATGAAGGAGCTGATTGCCCGGATCAACGCCGTTTTGCGGCGGACGGAGATCCCCAACGACACCAGCAAAAAACTCCATTTCGACAAGCTGACCATTGATCTGGACTCCTATGAACTGATTGTGGACGGGAAGAAAATCGACACCCCGCCCAAGGAACTGGAACTTCTCTACCACCTTGCCTCCACCCCCAACCGGGTCTATACCCGGAACCAGCTGCTGGACGAGGTGTGGGGCTTTGACTACTTCGGCGACAGCCGGACGGTGGATGTCCACATCAAGCGTCTGCGGGAAAAGGTGGAGGGCGTCAGTGACCAGTGGGCGCTGAAAACCGTCTGGGGCGTGGGCTACAAGTTTGAAACCACCGCCGGCCAGTCCGCCGAGAAGAAGTAAGCCTATGAAGTGGCTTCACAGGCATTTCCGGGGGCTTTACTGGCGGCAGATGTTCGTCACGGTGGGCATGGTGGCTCTGACACTGGTGCTGATGGGCGTCTCTTTCTTCTCCCTGAGTTACAACTATGCCCGGGGGCAGAAAACCGATGAACTGCTGGTGCGGGCGCAGGCGGTAAGCCGCCTGTCCGTGCGGTATCTGGAATCCGGCCGCTACCTCTCCATGGAGGAGCTGCAGAAGGATGAGCAGTTCCGGCAGCTGACGGTTACGGCGGCACTGATTTCCGAAATGGATATCCTCGTCTGCGATACCGACGGTCACGTTCTCCTGACCACGGACACATCCATGGAGGGGAAAACCGTCCTCATTCCCCCGGCTGTCATGGATAAGGTGCTGACCAACGGCACCTGGGCCGGCAGCAGCCGGCTGGATCAGATTTATTCCAGCAAGCAGTTCATCGGCGGCGTATCCGTGGTGAATCCCATGACCGGGGAAACGCTGGGGGCGGTGTTTACCGTGTCCACCTCCGCGTCCATTGACAA
This sequence comes from uncultured Dysosmobacter sp., assembly GCA_934636905.1. Taxonomy (GTDB): domain Bacteria; phylum Bacillota; class Clostridia; order Oscillospirales; family Oscillospiraceae; genus Oscillibacter. The sequence goes on from CAKUBJ010000015.1 coordinate 12,964, forward strand.
TCTCTGGCGCGCCTTTGCCGGGCTGCTGCTGATGACCTCCTGTGTGGTGCTGATGATCTCCTTCATGGCCTCCTCCATCACCACCATGCGGCAGATCAAGCCCATCCGCGAAATGGCCCAGGCCACCCGGCAGTACGCCGAGGGAGACTTTGACATCCGCATGAACGACTACGGCCGGGAGGATGAAATCGGCGAACTGGCGGCCTCCTTCAACAACATGGCGGAAAGCCTCCAGCAGATGGAGCGGCAGCGCCGGGAATTCATCGCCAACATCTCCCACGAACTGAAAACCCCCATGACCACCATCGCCGGCTATACCGACGGCATTCTGGACGGCACCATCCCTCCGGAGAACGAAAAGCAGTACCTTCAGATCATCTCCGACGAGAGCCGCCGCCTCAGCCGCCTGGTGCGGCGGATGCTGGATGTCAGCCAGCTGCAGGCCATGGATCCCCTCCGGGGTGGAAACCATTTCGACCTCTGCGAATCCATGCGCCGGGTGCTGATCTCCATGGAGAAGAAGATCAACGACCGGCATCTGGACGTGGATGCGGACATCCCCGACGAGCCGATTCTGGTGCTGGGGGACAACGACATGATTACGCAGGTGATTTACAACCTGCTGGAAAATGCCGCCAAATTCGCCCGGGAAGGCTCCACCCTCTATCTGGGGGTCACCATGATGGACGGCAAGGCCCGGGTCACGGTGCGGAACGTGGGGGATACCATCCCGGCGGAGGAACTGCCGCTGCTGTTTGAGCGGTTCCACAAGAGCGACAAGTCCCGCAGCGAGGATAAGGACGGCTACGGTCTGGGGCTGTACATCGTCAAAACCATCCTGCGTCAGCACAAGGAAGAAATCAACGTCACCAGTGAGAACGGCGTCACCACCTTCACGTTCTCTCTGCGGGTGGAGTAAAGAGGGAATATGAACGAACGGAGAACCCTGCGCACAAAAGGCGAAGTCATTGAGGAATACCGCCGGGATTACCCTGCGGAAATCGTGGAAACCTACGTCCGCCCCCTGCCGGGGGCGGCGTCCCCTGCTGCCCCCGCTCCTGCGGAGGCACGTCCCCGGAAGAAGCGCCGCTGGCTGAAGGGGCTGCTGATTCTGCTGGCGGCCGCGGCGGCGCTGGCGCTGCTGGCCGGCGGCGCCCTCTGGCTGCTGGGGCAGTTCCAGTCCCCTGACGACTGGCAGGACGAGGATTACTATTACTATGACCGGGAGCAGGACGAGGAGTCGGCGCCCATCACCATTCCCACGGTGGAACCGGACAGAACCGCCCGGCTGACGCTGTCTCAGGAGCCGGGCTATGCCCTCTCCGCGCCGGAGGTCTACCGGAAAGTGCGGGACGCGGTGGTCACCGTGGCGGTGGAACTGGACGAGTCCCGCATGAGCGTCGGCACCGGCGTCCTGTTCCGGGAGGACGGCTATCTTCTCACCAACCACCATGTGGTGGCCGGCGGCAGCAGCTGCACGGTGCTGACGGCGGACGGCCAGCCCTACGAGGCCAAATTCATTGCCAGCAATCAGGATTACGACCTGGCAGTGCTGAAAATTGAGGGCAGCGGCTTCCCCACGGCGGAGTTTCTGGATTCGGACACGCTGGAAGTCGGTGACGCGGTGTATGCCATCGGCACGCCGCTGGACATGGAAATGAGCGGCACCTTTACCGACGGCATCGTCTCCTCCAAAGACCGGGAGATGACGCTGGACGGCTCCGGCCGCTCCATGCCGCTGATTCAGACCAACGCGGCGCTGAACAGCGGCAACTCCGGCGGCCCCCTCATCAGTGACAGCGGTCAGGTGGTTGGCATCAACTTTATGAAACTCTATGCCCGGTATTCCACGGTGGAGGGGCTGGGCTTCGCCATTCCCTCCGCGCAGGCGGAACGGGTGGTCAACGACCTGCTGGCTTACGGCGAATTGCAGCCGGAGCCGGTTCTGGGGGTATCCGTGCGGCAGGTTCCCACCCGGCTGACGGACACCCTCTGGGGGCTGGAGGTCTGGTCGGACGTTGAAAACGCGGCAGTCATCCCCGGCGGTGCGGCGGACCGCGCCGGGATTCAGGCGGGAGACTTCATTCTGGCGGCGGACGGCTATGAAACCCTCCGCAGCAGTGATTTGCTGAAAGTCCGCTGGAAGCACCACGTCGGCGATGAAATGGTTCTCACCATCTGGCGGGACGGCCGGATTTTTGACGTGACGCTGGAACTGACCGACCCATTGCAGAACTGAATACGGAACCCCCCGGCGGCTGAATATCAGCCGCCGGGGGGTTGTTTTTCCTGTTGATTGCCCTGCTTTTCCTTCCGTGGCAGAAGCAGGGACACGCCGGAGAGCAGCAGATAGATGCCGAAGGGGCGCCGCAGCAGCTGCACATCCACCGCCGAGGCCGCCCACGCCCCCAGCAGTGCCGCCGGCACGGCGGCAGGGATAGCGGTTTTCAGGGTGGCGCTGTCCAGACAGCCGTTTTTTCGGTGGCAGAGCAGCGCAGACAGGGCGGAGGGCAGGAAGAAGAGAAGGTTGATTCCCTGTGCCTCCCGCTGCTCCACTCCCAGAAACAGCGTCATCACCAGAAGCAGCAGCGTGCCGCCCCCCACGCCCCATGCGGAAATCACGGAGGCGCCCAGTGCGCAGAGAAAAGGAATCAGCCACGTTTTCACAGCAGATACCTCACCCCCGCGTAAAAAAGGAACCCTGCAAACATCCACTTCAGAGCCGTCACCGGCACCTTTCCGTAAAGGGCGCCTCCCAGCCGGCCGCCTATCAGCCCTCCTGCCAGATACGGCAGGGCCTCCGCCAGCGGCACCTCCCCCTGCCAGAGATAAAACGCGGCGGATACGGCGCACACCGGAAAAATCACGGCCACGCAGGTGGCGTAAAGCTGCCGGGGCTTCAGGTTCCCCCACCGGGAGAGGATAGGCAGAAACACCATGCCCCCGCCGCCTCCGAACAGGCCGTTGGCCAGTCCCGCCGCTCCGCCGGCAATGCCTGCCGGCCATTTTGACGCCATACCGCCGCCTCCCTCCCGTTTCAGGCTATGTACTGCCGGCGCGGCAGGACAATGCGGCGCCGGCGGAGGGATTCCGCTTTCCGGCTGCGATGCTTACTTCAGTTCAAAACTCTGGCAGTCGGTGCACTTGATTTCGGTGGGGTTGGTTTCGTGGGTGCCCACCCGGATGGAGTTCAGGCCGCAGTAATTGGAATCCTGGCAGTGGTGTGCGCAGGTGCTGACGGTGCAGTTGATGCTCTGGTTGGGGGTGCACTGGCAGCCGTTATTGGTGCAGTCCTTCATGGTCGGTTCCTCCTGCTTGAGAAAGATTTTGGCTTGCGCCGTCAGATAGTTTGCCCCCGTCGGGGAAAGCTATGCGTTTTTTTCATAAAAGCAGGGAGGAAATCCGGCCATGGGGCGGCGCTTACGGCTCCGCCAGCCACCGCAGGGCGGCCATGGCATACAGCGCCGCCCCTTCGGGGAGAATTTTTTCGTTGAATACCACCTGAGGGTTGTGCATGGGCTTTCCGAAGCGGGAATCCTCCGCCGCCGTGCCGGCGCCCAGCAGCAGGTAGGCGCTGGGCACCTCATAGGTGTAGGAGGCAAAGTCCTCCGACCCCATGCCCCCCTTGTCCATCCGGTACACCCGCTGAGAACCCACCAGTTCCTCCGCCCAGTCCGCCATGCGGTTCATCAGAGCCGGGTCGTTTTTCAGCGGCGGCGCCGAGGCCAGTTCCTCCACCCGGGCGCTGCCCCGGAAGGCTCTGGCGGTATTCTCCGCAATCTCCCCAATCCGCGCCATAAGCCGGGCGGTTACCTCCCGGTCAAAGGTGCGGATGGTGCCCTCCAGAACGCACGTCCCAGGGATGATATTAGGCGCCTCGCCGCCATGGAAGCGTCCCACCGTCACCACCGCCGGAACCTCGGCGGCCAGTTCCCGGGCAGTCAGTTCCTGCAGCGCCAGATAGATGTGGGCGGCAATGTTGATGGGGTCTACGCCGGTTTCCGGCATGGCGCCGTGGCAGCCGGTGCCCTCCGCCGTCACGCGGAAGATGGTGCAGCCCGCCATAAACGTGCCCCGGCCGCACAGCACCAGCCCCGACGGGGTTCCGGAATGCACATGGAGCGCCACCGCCGCCTGAGGCTGCGGCGCCTCCCGCAGCACACCGGCGGCCAGCATGGCCTTCGCGCCGGTAAAGCCCTCCTCATCCGGCTGGAACACCAGACGCACCGTGCCTGCCAATTCCTGCCGGTGCTTTTGCAGAAGCCCTGCCGCCCCCAGCAGCATAGCGGCATGAAGGTCGTGGCCGCAGGCGTGCATATTCCCGTTTTCGGAGCGGAAGTCCAGCGACGTTTCCTCCCGGATTCGCAGGGCGTCCATATCCGCCCGCAGCAGGATGCACCGCCCGGTTTTCTCACCGGTAATCTCCGCCGCCACGCCCCCTGCCAGCATCCGGGGCGCATAGCCCAGCGCTTCCAGCCGCCGCTTTACATAGGCCGCCGTCTCCGGCAGTTCCGCTCCGGTTTCCGGATTCCGGTGCAGCGCCCGGCGATCCGCAAGAATCTCCGGCTGCATGACTTCCGCTTCCTGTAAAAGTATGCGCAGTTCCATTTTTACCTCCTGTTGCTCTCGTTCTCTCAGTGTTCCCCGCCGCCCCGGAAATACACCGCCCCGGCGGGATTTCTCCCGCCTTTGCAGCCCCCGGCGGTGGTCAGCGCGTGAAAAAAGCATCCCCGGCGCAGGCGGCGTCAGGGATGCCGTGTGATTTTCGCTTTTTCAGAAGCCGACGCAGCTCACTGCCCGTCCGGTTCCCCGCCGCCCAGATGCTGCCGGGCGTGTTCGCAGATGGCTTGAAAGGTCTGGTCACTGATGTCATGCTCCATTTTGCAGGCATCCTCTTCCGCTGTTTCCGGGTCTACCCCCAGCGCCTCCAGAAACGCCGTCAGGGTCTTGTGCCGCTGGAGCATTTTGGAGGCAATCTCCATGCCGGTATCCGTCAGGGTAATCAGCCCGTCCCTGTCCATTTCAATGTAGCCGTTTTCCCGCAGCCGCTTGGTTGCGTAGGTCACGCTGGGCTTCGTGACCCCCAGATGCTCCGCCACGTCCACGGAGCGCACATACCCATGCTTTACCTGCATCATCAGCATGGTTTCCAGATAATCTTCGGATGCTTTCAGGATTTGCACGATCTTCACCGCCTGTTTCCATGTATTTCGACCGCGCTGCCAGTCCCCCCACAGGGTCTTCCGGTGCACCTGCCTCCGGCAGACCGCGCCGCAGTCCCAGTGGCTGCGCCTTCGTTCTCTGCATCATGGTATCATATTTTCCGCACAAATGCAAGGCATCCCTTCCGTCTGTTTTTTGACAAAATTTTTCTTGAAAAGTGATTGACAGGCAATGTTAGAGGTGTTAAACTATCGGATGGTTAGAGGAATCTAATTTTTGGACTGCCCAAATATTGGTTCCTCGTCCTTTTTCACCATGTGGTTAGTTAAATTGAACTAACAGACAGGAGGGTTTTGTATGATGCCGCTTGCACTGGCAAACATCGGGGAAGAAAGCATCGTCCGCAAGGTCAGCGGCAGTCCGGAAGTCCGGAAGCATCTGGAGGATCTGGGCTTTGTAGCCGGAGGCCCCGTTACGGTGGTATCTGCGCTGGGAGGCAATATCATCGTCAAGGTGAAAGAATCCCGCATCGCCATCAGCGAAGAGATGGCGCGCAAAATCATGATTTGACAAATTTCAGATAAGGGAGGAAACAAGCATGAAAACACTGCGAGATGTCAGCATCGGGCAGACCGTAAAGGTTGTCAAGCTCCATGGGGAAGGCCCCATCAAGCGGCGGATCATGGACATGGGCATTACCAGAGGTGTGGAAATCTTTGTCCGCAAGGTCGCGCCTCTGGGAGATCCCATGGAAGTCACCGTCCGGGGCTACGAGCTGAGCCTGCGGAAGGCAGATACCGAAATGATCGAAGTCGAATAAATTTTACTGTGCGGTTCGAGTTCTCGAACCAAAAGGAGCAATCATATGGAAAAACAGATCAAGATTGCCCTGGCGGGCAATCCCAACTGCGGTAAAACCACCCTGTTCAACGCCCTCACCGGTTCCAACCAGTTCGTGGGCAACTGGCCCGGCGTCACCGTGGAGAAGAAGGAAGGCAAGCTGAAGAAGCACGACAACGTCATCATCATGGACCTGCCGGGCATCTACTCCCTGTCCCCCTACACGCTGGAAGAAGTGGTGGCCCGGAACTACCTCATCGGTGAGCGTCCCGACGCCATCCTGAACATCATCGACGGCACCAATCTGGAGCGCAACCTGTACCTCACCACCCAGCTGACGGAACTGGGCATCCCCGTGGTCATCGCCATCAACATGATGGACGTGGTGCGCAAGAACGGCGACCAGATCAACGTGGCGGAACTGTCCCGGGAACTGGGCGTGCGGATCATCGAGATCTCCGCTCTGAAGGGTGACGGCGTCATGGAGGCTGCCGAGGCCGCCGTAAAGGCTGCCGAGGGCACCAAGACCATTCCCATGCACACCTTCTCCGGCCCCGTGGAGCATGCCATTGCCCACATCGAAGAGGCCGCCGTCAACAACATGCCAGAAGAGCAGCAGCGCTGGTATGCCATTAAGATTTTCGAGCGGGACGACAAGGTGCTGGAAAAACTCAGCATCCCCGCAGACGTCATGACCCACATCGACGCCGACATTCAGGCGGCGGAGAAGGAACTGGACGACGATGCCGAGAGCATCATCACCAATGAGCGCTACCTGTACATCGCCGAGTTGATGAAGGGCTGCTACAAGAAAAAGAATCAGGGGCAGCTGTCCGCCTCCGATAAAATCGACAAGGTGGTCACCAACCGCTGGCTGGGTCTGCCCATCTTCGCCGTGGTGATGTATCTGGTGTACTGGGTGGCCATGGTGGGTGTCGGCGCTCCCGCCACCGACTGGGCCAATGACGGCCTCTTCGGCGACGGCTGGCACCTCTTCGGCATCGGCTCCTCCGAATATAGTGAGGTTTCCGATAACTACACCGCCGCCTCCGAGGCTGTCAGCGCCTACTACGAACTGGACACGGAGGCCGAGGACTTCGACCCCGCCGCCGCTCTGGCAGAGATGAAGGCCGTTCAGCCTGAGTCCGACTCCGCCGTCATTGAGGTGGAGGACGAGGAAACTCTGGCACTCAACGACATGACCGTTTACTATGACGCCATTCCCGACGGTGCCGACGAGGAAACCACCGTTGGCATGAGTTATCTGGACGCCGTCAGCTACTTCGAAGAAAACGGCTTTGACGAGCCCGACCCCGCCGCTTACGGCGTGTGGGTGCCCGGTGTCCCCGTACTGGTGGGCAACGCGCTGAAAGCCGCCGGTACGGCGGAATGGCTCAACGGCCTGATTCTGGCCGGCATTGTGGCCGGTGTCGGCGCGGTTCTGGGCTTCGTGCCTCAGATGCTGGTGCTGTTCCTGATGCTGGCCTTCCTGGAGGCCTGCGGCTACATGGCTCGTATTGCCTTCGTTCTGGACCGTATCTTCCGTAAATTCGGCCTGTCCGGCAAGTCCTTCATCCCCATGCTCATCGGCACCGGCTGCGGCGTGCCGGGCATCATGGCCTCCCGTACCATTGAAAACGAACGGGATCGCCGGATGACCATCATGACCACCACCTTTATCCCCTGCGGCGCCAAGGTGCCCTTCATCTCCATGGTAGCCGGCGCCATCTTCGGCGGTGCCGCATGGGTGGCCACCTCCGCTTACTTCATCGGCATGGCCGCCATCATCATCTCCGGCATCATGCTGAAGAAGACCAGGATGTTTGCCGGCGACCCCGCTCCCTTCGTCATGGAGCTGCCTGCCTACCACTGGCCCACTGTGGGCAACGTGCTGCGCAGCATGTGGGAGCGCGGCTGGTCCTTCATCAAGAAGGCCGGCACCATCATCCTGCTGTCTACCATCTTCGTCTGGTTCACCACCTACTTCGGCTGGGCCAAGGACGGCTTCCGGATGCTCTCCGAGGAAGAGATCGACTGCTCCATCCTCGCCCACATCGGCAGCCTGATCGCCTGGATCTTCGCGCCTCTTGGCTGGGGCAACTGGCAGGCCGCCGTGGCTTCCATCACCGGCCTTGTGGCTAAAGAGAATATCGTCGGCACCCTGGGCATCCTGTACGGCGGCGGTGACGGCACCGTGTATCAGAATCTTGGTGCGGCCTTTACCAGCGTCAGCGGCTACTCCTTCCTGGTGTTCAACCTGCTGTGCGCTCCCTGCTTCGCCGCCATCGGCGCCATCAAGCGGGAGATGAACAACGCCAAGTGGACCTGGTTCGCCATCGGCTATCAGTGCGGCTTCGCTTACATCTGCGCCCTGATGGTGGAGCAGTTCGGCAATGTCTTCACCGGCAGTCTCAATATCCTTGGCCTGATTGCCGCCGTGGCTGCGCTGGCTTTCATCATCTATATGCTGGTGCGTCCCTACAAGGAAGCCGACAGGCTCTCCACCAAGGTCTGATTTTCCCTCTCACCTCCATTCATTTCACTATTTCACTGTCAAAGGAGTGATTCCCATGCTGATCTGGCTGCGTTCCAATCTTTCCACCATTCTCGTCTCCATTGCACTTCTGGCCATTGTCATTTCCATTCTCCATTTCCTCATCAGACAGAAGAAGCAGGGCAAACACATCTGCGGCGGCAGCTGCGGAGGTACCTGTTCCGGGTGCTCCGGATGCGGCTGCCATTGCGGCGGACAGTAATCCGGTGTGTTCCGCCGTCCGGCGGTTCGTGCACGCCTCCCTGATTCAGGAGGCAGAGCCTCCGCAGAGTGCGGCCACGCCCTGCGGAGGTTCTGGCCTTTCTGCCGCACAGCGCGGCAGATGCCAAAGCCGCAGGGGCTTCCTTTCGGAAGCCCCTGCGGCTTTGTTTATTCCGTTCTTCCTGCATCTGCACCGTGGCGGACTGCCACACATGACCGGTGGAGCCGCTGCAGGTTCACCGATTGCCTCCTGTGTCGGTCACAGGCGCCCTTCCTGCTTCAGGTGCGCCTCTGCGGCGGTCAGGATGTTCCGCATCAGCATGGCCCGGGTCATGGGGCCAACGCCCCCGGGCACCGGGGTGATGTAGGACGCTTTCGGCTCCACGGCAGCAAAGTCCACGTCACCGCAGAGTTTCCCGGCGTCATTGCGGTTCATGGCCACATCGATGACCACGGTGCCGTCCTTCACCATGTCTGCTGTGACGCAGTTCACCTTCCCTACGGCGGACACCAGAATGTCCGCCTGCCGGGTGATTTCCGTCAGTTCCGGCGTTCTGGAGTGGCAGAGGGTCACAGTGCCGTCCGCCTGGGTCAGCAGCGCCGCCATGGGCTTGCCCACGATGTTGCTGCGCCCCAGCACCACACACCGCTTCCCTGCCGGGGAAATGCCGGATTCCCGCAGCATTTCCATAACCCCTGCCGGGGTGCAGGGCTGAAACACCGGCGTGCCGATGTTCAGCCGCCCCACATTATAGGGGTGGAAGCAGTCCACGTCCTTATCCGGGCGGATGGCCTCAATCACCGGCTCCGCCTCCAGAGGCGCCGGCAGGGGCAGCTGCACCAGAATCCCGTCCACCGCCGCATCCGCGTTCAGCTTTTCAATCAGCGCCAGCAGTTCCTGCTGATGGGTGTCCGCCGGCAGGCGGTAGGGGAAGCTGCGGATGCCGCACTGGGCGCAGTCCGCCTCCTTGCCCCGGACATAGACCTGAGAGGCGGGGTCGTCCCCCACCAGTACCACGGCCAGTCCCGGCTGCCGGGGCAGCTTTGCCGTCTCCGCCGCCACCCGGCTCTTGACTTTGGCCGCCAGCGCCTTGCCGTCAATTCTTACTGCCATGGGATTCCTCTTCCGTGTCAGGGGCATCTTCCGGGGCAGCCGGGGCAGCTTCCGCATCTGCTGCCGCTTCCGCCGCAGGCACCTCTTCCGTGTCCGTCGTTTCCTCTTCTGCCGCTTCCGCCGTCTCGGCTTCCGCTTCCACCGGGTCGGTGGCTTCCCCCTGGGTGGGTTCCTCGTTCAGCAGGGTTTCCGCCAGAACGGCGTCCTCCGCCTCCGCAGCCGCCGCCCGGGCCTTCTCCGCCTCCACCTGATTCACCCACAGGCTCTCCGGGGAGCGCTTTTTGATTTTGATGTTGTAGAACAGCATCATCGCCGCTACCACCACCATAACCATGCTCAGTGCCTGAGACACCCGGATGCGCTGGCCGAAAAGTTCCCAGTTGAACAGGTACAGGCTGTCCGTCCGCAGACCCTCAATCCAGCTGCGGCCAAGGCCGTACCACAGGAAGTAAAACCAGGTGTTCTCGCCGTCAAACCGGCGGCCCTTGGACACGATAAAGAGAACCAGCAGCAGTCCCACCAGATTCCACAGGCTCTCGTACAGGAAGGTGGGGTGCACCTCCACGCTGTAGAAACTGGTGAGCCACAGCTTCATCCGCCATGGCAGGGTGGTTTCCGTGCCGAAGGCCTCCCGGTTGATGAAGTTGGCCCAGCGGCCGATAATCTGCCCCAGCAGCAGCCCCATCACCGCCAGATCCCCCATGGCAAAAAACGGGATCTTATGGCGTTTCGTGTAAATCAGCGCCACAATGACGCCCACAATCACCGTGCCGTAAATGGCCAGTCCGCCGTCCCAGATCCGAACCATAGCCCCCCAGTCCAGGCTGCCGTCCGTTCTGCGGTAGAGTTCCAGATTGAACAGCACATAGTAGAGCCGGGAGCCGATGATGCAGCAGGGCACCGCCCAGAGCACCATGTCCATTACGTTGTCCTCCGTCAGGCCGTAGTGTTTGGCCTGCTTCATGCAGAGGTACAGCCCCGCCAGCATGGCGATGGCCAGAATAATCCCGTACCAGTAGATTCCGTGGCCGACATGGATGGCCACCGGGTCAATGTTCAGTTCCCAGTCCCCAAACAGGCCGGGAAAACTGACGGGCATATCTTTCATTGCGCTCACAGCAGGTTCTTCCTTTCAGCGGCAGGCACGCCTGCCCGCCGCATATGTTATTGCAAAAGACGCCGCGCCTTCTCCGCTTCCCAATGAATCAGGCTTTCGGCACAATGCGGCTGACGGTCATCCGCTCCGCCGTGACATTGGTTTTCAGGAACGCCGCAATGTCCTCCGGCGTGATGGCGTCAAACACCTCCGGGAACCGGAAGGGGTCGTAGCCGTGGAAATACCCCTCCGTCAGGGTCACGGCAATGTTCTCAAAGGAGTTCAGCCCCCGGAGGTTGGCGCCGAAGGCGGCCTTGCGGATTCTCTGGAAGTAGTCCTCCTCCACGCCCTCCGCCGCGATGCGGGCGGTTTCCTGCAAAATGGCGTCGGTGACGGCGCCGGCATCCTTACTGTCGCCGCCGGCGTAGAGATACGCCACGCCGGGCATCATCTCATAGGCGCCGCCGAAGCTGGGGTTAATCAGCCCCTGCTCGTAGAGCCGCTGGTACAGGGGGCTGGATTCCCCCAGAAGAATGTCGCTGGCCATGTCCCCCAGAATGGCGGCGCGCATATACGCGTCTCCCTCCGCCGCCGGGGCACACTTGAAGCCCGCCAGGAACTGGGGCGCCGAAACCTCCATCTCCATGACGGTTTCCTTCTCCGCCACACCATCCGGCTCCGCGCCGTAGTCCCGCTCAATGACGGGGCCGCTGAGTTTGGGCAGCACCCGGTTGGCCAGATCCGCCACATGGATGGGATCCACATCCCCCACCACCGTGAGAATCATGTTGGCCGGGGTATAGAAGGCCTTGTGGCAGTCGTAGAGGGTCTGGGCGGTGATGTGGGAAATGCTCTCCACCGTCCCGGCGATGCTGGTGCGGGCGGCGTGATTCTGATACAGCGCCCGGAGCATCCGGGTATAGATCTGCCAGTCGGGGTTGTCCTCAATCATGCGGATCTCCTGCCCGATAATTCCCTGTTCCTTGGCCACGCTTTCGTCCGTGAAGTACGGAATGGACACAAAGGACAGCAGAATCCGCAGGTTTTCTTCAAAATGCTCCGTGGAGTCAAAGTAATAGGCCGTCATGGCGTTGGCGGTAAAGGCATTGGGCTCCGCGCCGTTTTTGGCCAGTTCCTGCAGGGCGTTGCCCTCCCGGGTGTCAAACATCTTGTGCTCCAGATAGTGGGCAATCCCCGCCGGGGTGTCCAGCCACCGGCCATCCAGCCGGAAGCGGGTGTCCATGCCGCCGTAGCGGGTGGAAAAAAAGGCGTATTTCTTGGCGTAGCCGGGCTTGGGAACCACGCAGACCTCCAGCCCGTTGGCCAGCCGCTCCCGGCAGACCTCCTCGCCGATGCGGTCATAAAAGAATTCCTTCACGCTTCCGCCTCCTTTCCCTTCAGGAAATACACGGTATCCAGCCTGACGGTTTCCATGGCGCGGCAGATGCGCTCCGCCGTCACCTCCGTGACGGCCTCCGCCAGTTCCTCCGGCGTTTCGCTGCCGCCGGTGGCAGCCTGTCCCAGGTAGAAGTTTTCCAGCTTCCCCTGAGAGTCCCCGATGGTGGCATAGCTGTTCAGCAGGGTGGAACGGGCGCCTTCCAGTTCCCAGTCCTCCAGCTGTCCCTTCTGCACCGCCTCCAGCTGTGCCATAATCTCGTCGTAAGCTTTCTGATAGTTCTGAAACTCAATGCCGGAGGAAACGGTAATCAGCCCCTTCTGCCGGTGGTAAAGAGAGGAGGCGTAATAGCAGAGGGACAGCTTCTCCCGTACGTTCAGGAACAGTTTGGAATTGCTGGAACCGCCGAAGAGGGTGTTGCCCATCAGCAGGGCAGGCAGGTCGCTGCTGCCGCAGGAAAAGCCCATGCCCAGCTTCCCCTGGGTCACGTCCATGGCGTCCTCCACATACTGGACGGTTTCCCGCCCCATGTGCTTCTCCGCCGCCGCAATCTCCTGCACATTCTCCCGGGGCAGGGTGGCAAAGGCGGCGGCCAGTGCCTGCCGCACCCGCTCCAACTCCGCGCTGCCGCTGTAGATAATCTCCAGCGGTGCCGTGGAAATCAGACTGCGGTACTGGTCGTAGACCTTCCGGGCCTGAAGCCTCTCTACCGTTTCCTCATCCCCCAGACGGGGAACGGCATACGGCTCTCCGGCGCACAGGCTGCGCAGCAGGCGGCTGTCCGCCCAGTCCCGCTTGTCGTTGATGATGGAGCGGATGGCCTCCAGCAGGTTGGTCTTCTCGCTGTCAAAATACGCCGGCACAAACCGGCCGTGATACGTCACCGGGTCGCAGATCAGTTCCCCCAGCAACTCCGCCGCCGGTTCCAGCAGCCGCTCCCCGCCGGGGGCGTAGCAGTCGTCAATAAAGCTGGCTACAAACCCGATGCACTGGTTTTCCCCCTTTTTCCGCACCGTATAGTCAATGGAGGCATCGTAGAGATGATCCATCCGGGCGGACAGGGCACCCATATCCGGGCAGCTGACCGTGCCCCGGCGCAGCACCGCCGCCAGCAGTGCGTTGGCACCTGCCGTCTCCTGCCGCAGAGGGGTGACAAACTGGGCGGAGAGCAGGCTTGTCTTGAATTTTCTGGCCGGCAGCCAGGTGAGGAACACTCCCTGTGCCAGCTGGATGCGTGTCGCTTCCAAAACATCAGCTCCTTATGAGCCTTGCGGCTCCTTCATGTCAATACGGAGTTTATTATATGCGAAAAATGTGAACATTTCAAACCTTTTTCGCGGCTGTACGCATCTTTCTTGCCATGCCTTTGAAAAAATGCAGGAAACCGCCGGAAATCGGCGGTTTCCTCAGCGTGTCGAAAAAGTTTTTTCGCCCCGCTGAGCCAGTTTTCAGAACTTTATAAAAGTTCTGAAAACTGCAAATTTTAATGGCGCAGGACACCCTTCTTGGGTTTCCCGCGCACACCCTTCCTTACCGTTGCAGAAAACTTACCACTTTATCGGCGGTTTCCTCCCTGAAAAATCCCGTTTGTGCCTTCTATTCCAGCACCCGCAGCAGGTTCTCCCCCGCAATGGCCTGCCGCTCCGCCGTCGAAAAGCCCATGCGTTCCAGTTCCAGAAAGAAGTTCCCGGTTTGGCCGCAGTCCTCCATACCCTCACAGCCCTCGTTGCCGGGGCCGAAATACTCGCAGAAGTCGAAGCCGCAGGCCACATACTCCGGCCCCATGACCTCCGCCATGTGGGCGGCGTGGCGTGCCAGCATGGCCGCCGTCTGCCGCTGAGGCTCTGCGTGGACGAAGTTATGGTACACGTTGACGCCCACCACGCCGCCGGTATCCCGGATGGCCCGCAGCTGGTCGTCCGTCAGGTTCCGGCGGACATCGCACAGCGCCCGGCAGTTGGAGTGGGAGGCAATCACCGGCCCCTCCGCCAGACGCAGGATGTCCCGGAAGGTGCCGTCACCGGCGTGGGACACATCCGGCAGGATTCCCAGCCGCTGCATTCGCCGGACAGCCTCCTTTCCCAACGTTGTCAGCCCCTTTTCCCCGTCGCCCCCGGCGCCGGAGGCCAGCAGGTTCTCCTCGTTCCAGGTCAGCATTCCTATCCGGGCGCCCCACCGGGCATAATCTTCCAGCCGCTCCAAATGCGTCCCCACCGGCTCCATGCCCTCAATGGCCAGAAAGGCGAACAGCTTCCCCTCCGCATGGGCTTTCCGTGCCTCCGCCGCCCTCCGCACCGGTACCAGCCACGGGCACTCCGCCAGTTCCGTCCAGGCGCAGGCCATCATCTCCTCCGTCCGCCGCCAGCCGTCCCAGTCCGGGTGCTCCCCCCAGAAGGAGTCCGGCTCCGCCGTGACCCAGACCGACAGTCCCAGCCCGCCGATGCGGCCGGCCCGCAGCTTCCCCAGATGATACCGCTCCAGCACATGGTTTTCTCCCGCCAGTCGGCGGCGGGTCACGTCATACAGCAAATCGGAATGCCCGTCAAAAATCATCATCCGCTCCGCTCCTTTCCCTTTTCCCCAGTATATCCTCTCCCCCATGCCGCCGCAACTGCGATTTTCTTTGGAAACGGCGGGTTTTTTCCGTTTTCCTCTTGACTTTTCCGGAGGAATCCTGTAAACTATGTGCGTTGTAAAGCGCTATGACTTTACAGGAAGGGAGCCCGGCATGAAAAATCAGACTTATCGGATGACGATGCTCTTTGATTTTTACGGTGAGCTCCTGACCCAGCGTCAGAAGGAGTTCTTTGATCTCTACTATAACGAGGATCTTTCCCTGTCGGAAATTGCCGAAAACGAGGGCATCTCCCGGCAGGGCGTCCGGGACGTCATTGTCCGGGCAGAGGCCGCCATGCAGGAGATTGAGGACAAAACCGGGCTGATCCGCCGCTTTGAGCAGTTCCGGGGGCATCTGGATGCCATCTGCACCGCCGCAGAGGAAATCCGCCTCCTGAACTACCGGCAGTATGAGGACAGCCGCCTGACGGAACTGACGGATCGAATTACGGCGGAAGCCTCCGCGCTGAAGGAGTAAGCATGGCATTTGAGGGACTGAGCGAAAAACTGAACGCGGCCTTTAAGCGCCTGCGGGGCAAGGGCCGCCTGACGGAGAATGATGTCCGGGAGGCCATGCGCGAGGTGCGTCTGGCTCTGCTGGAGGCCGACGTCAGCTATAAGGTAGTCAAGGAGTTTGTGGCCACCGTCACGGAGCGTGCCGTTGGCAGCGACGTGCTGGAAAGCCTGACCCCTGCCCAGCAGGTAATCAAAATCGTCAATGAAGAACTGACGAATCTCATGGGCGGCGGCACCGCCAAACTGTCCTTTGCCAACAGCGGCCCCACCGTGGTTATGATGGTGGGTCTGCAGGGCGCCGGCAAGACCACCACCACCGCCAAGCTGGCAGGCTATATGAAGCGCCAGCACAGCAAGCGGCCTCTGCTGGCCGCCTGCGACGTGTACCGTCCCGCCGCCATCGAACAGCTGAAGGTGGTAGGCGGCCAGCTGGGGCTTCCGGTTTATGAGGAGGGACAGGGCGATCCCGTGAAGATCGCCGAAAACGCCATCCGCCACGCAAGGGACTACGGCAACGATCTGGTATTTCTGGATACCGCCGGCCGGCTCCATGTGGACGAAGCCCTGATGGACGAACTGAAGCGGATGAAGGCCAGCGTCCACCCCAATGAGATTCTTCTGGTTGTGGACGCCATGACCGGTCAGGACGCGGTGAATGCCGCCGGCGCCTTTGATGAGGCGCTGGGGATTGACGGCGTGGTGCTCACCAAGCTGGACGGTGACGCACGGGGCGGCGCGGCTCTGTCCATCAAAGCCGCTACCGGCAAGCCCATCAAATTTGTGGGTACCGGCGAAAAGTTGGATATGATTGAGCCCTTCCATCCGGATCGGATGGCCAGCCGCATCCTGGGCATGGGGGATATGCTGTCCTTCATTGAAAAGGCACAGCAGACCTATGACGAAAAGCAGGCCAAAAAGCTGGAGGAAAAGCTGAAAAAGAACAGCTTCACGCTGTCGGACTATTTCGACCAGCTTCAGCAGATCAAGGGCATGGGAGATCTCAGCCAGCTGGCAGGCATGATGCCCGGGAATCTGGGCAGCAAGCTGCAGGGGGCACAGATCGACGAAAAGGCCATGGCTCATACGGAGGCCATCATCCTCTCCATGACTCCGGAGGAACGGGAAAATCCCCAGATGCTGGGAGCCAGCCGGAAGCGGCGCATTGCCGCCGGCTGCGGTCTGGACGTGGCGGATGTAAACCGGCTCCTCAAGCAATTTGAGGGGATGCAGCAGATCATCAAGCAGGTCACCGGCGGGCGGAAGCCCGGCTTCGGCGGATTCATGCACGGCAAGGGACTGCGGAAGCGCAAAAAGAAGTAAGTATATTAGATGTCACAGACATTTATTATAAATATCATTTTTATTGACAACATTTTGGAGGTACAGACAAATGGTTAAGATCAGACTGCGCCGCATGGGCGCCAAGAAGGCTCCTTACTACCGCGTGGTAGTGGCCGATTCCCGCTTCCCCCGTGACGGCCGTTTCATTGAGGAAATCGGCACCTACAATCCCTGCGTGGCTCCCGCCAGCATCCAGATTGACGCCGACCGCGCCAAGGAGTGGATCAAGTCCGGCGCTCAGCCCACCGACACCGTGAGAGCTCTGCTGAAAAAAGTGGATGTCCTCTGATCCGGAGGGCGGATCATGAAGGACTTGCTGCTCTATATCGCCAGAAATCTCGTGGACGACCCTGACAGCGTTTCCGTGACGGAAATTCAGGGCGATCAGGAACTGACGCTGGAGCTGCGCGTTGCCCCCGATGACATGGGGAAGGTGATTGGCCGTCAGGGCCGCATTGCCAAGGAGATCCGGACGGTGATCCGGTCTTACGCCCAGCGCACCGGTGTCAAGGTTTCTGTTGATATTGTAGACTGAACAAATCCCCCATCTGCATTGGATGGGGGATTTTTATATTCTTATTCATTTCACCGGCTGCGGCACTTCCGGTTTTCCGGCAGGGCAGCCGGTTTTCCGCCTGTCCTCTTATGCGATAGTCCCGAAAAACAGCCAGACCAGCAGGTAGCCTGTCATAACAGCCACCAGCGTAAAGGGTACGCCGATGCGCATGAACTGCCCCGTGCTCACCTCGCAGCCCTCTCTCCGGAGGATGCCGCAGGCGGCAATATTGGCGCTGGCGCCCACCGGCGTCAGGTTGCCCCCCAGAGTGGCGCCGGTAAGCAGGCCGAAGCACAGCACAGCCTGATCCACCCCCAGTGACGCGGCCACGCCTCCCACCACCGGCAGCATGGTAGCCGTGTAGGGAATGTTGTCCACGAAGGCGGAGATCAGCACCGACGCCCAGACAACGATGGTGTAGGTCAGGAACAGGTTCCCGCCGCCCAGACGGGCGATGATGCGGCTGAGATCGTCAATGATCCCCACCCGTTCAATACCCCGGATCACCAGAAACAGCCCCGCCAGCAGCGCCAGCGTTTCGTAGTCGATGGCCTTCAGCACGTCCGCCGTCAGGCTGCGGTTCAGACGGCCGGAGCCGACCTCCACCGCCAGTCCCGCCAGAAAGTAAGCCATGCAGATGACGCCGTTGGTGATGTCCGGCTTATTGGGGATAAAGGAGGCCGCAATCAGGGTAATGACGGTGCCCCCCAGCAGCACGGTGGGCAGGTAATCCGTCACCGGTGTCAGTTCGGTGCCGTATAGCTTTCCCTTTTCCTTCCGGAACAGGAACAGCATCACCGGCACCGTGGCCAGCGCCCCCAGTTCCACCACCCAGAACATACCCGGACGCCCTTCGTAGGCAAAGAAGTCCATGAAATCCAGTCCCATGTGGCCGCCCAGCAGGATGGAGGTGGTGTCCCCCACCAGCGTGGCGGCACCCTGCAGGTTGGAGCTGACCGCGATGGCCAGAATGGGCGCCACCGGGGAAATCCCCAGCTTTCTGGAAATGGCCATGCCCACCGGCGCCAGCATCAGCACGGTGGCCACATTGTCCACAAAGGCGGACACAAGCCCCGCAAACAGCGCCAGCGCGATAATCAGCCACTTGACGCTGGGCAGCAGGGACACCAGCCGGTCCGACAGTCGGTTGGGCATATTGGAGCGGATAAAGAGATCCACGGTGCCCATGGTGCCTGCCAGCATCAGCAGGACGTTCCAGTCAATGGCCTCCGCCGCCTCTCCCAGCGGCACAATGCCCAGCAGGATGAAGATGCCGGCGGCGGCCAGCGCGGAAATTGCCCGGTAATTGGGCAGCAGGAGCAGCAGTACATAAACGACGATGAAGATCAGAAGCGCAGCGGTTTTCATAGGATTCCCCCTCACAGAATTTCGTCAGAAAACGACAAAAGCGACACTTCTGCCGTTTTCATGCGGCAAAAGTCTCGCTTCTTCCCGTGCGATCCGGGCCTTTCAGCCGGGATGACGAACCGCGCAGCGCCTCTCCGGCGCGAGCTACTCCCTTTTACGGTTTTCAGAATAGCAGACTTCCGCCGCCGCGTCAAGTGAAATCTTCGCTAAGGCAGCCGGAGCGCCGGATTTCCCCGGCACTCCCTGCCGCCCGTGCGGCAGGCGGCTGCCATGGCAGCGGGGAAACCCCGGGCAGGCACGCCGTCTGCCGATACAGAGATAACATATGCAGGCTTGTCCTCTTTCATGCCCGGCGGGGTTCGCACTGCGCCTTCCGGCGGTTACTGCCGCCTTGCGGTGCGGTACTCGTCCCCGGGGCGGTAAAAGGGGCAGGCGTCGTTGGAAGCGCGGAGAAAGCGCTCCATCTCATCCTCGTCCAGATCCGCCTCGCAATAGTTGGTGTCCGTATCGGGGTCGTATTCGTAGAAAACGCACTCCTCGCAATTGCTCAAGGTATCCGCCTCACTTTGCCGGAACCATCTCAATCCAGTAGCCGTCCGGATCCGAGATGAAATAAACGCCCATGGCGGGATTTTCATAGCAGATGCAGCCCATCTTTTCGTGGAGTGCGTGGGCCGTCTCCATGTTCTCCGCCGTCATGGCAAGATGGAACTCGCACTCCCCCAGATCGTATTTCTGGGGATGATCCCGCAGCCACGTCAGTTCCAGAGAAAAGTTCGTCTTCCCGTCTCCCAGAAACACCAGCCGGAAGCTGCCGTCCGCCGCCTCCTTCTGCCGCACTGGCTCCAGTCCCAGTGCCTCCTTATAAAATGCAAGGGAACGCTCCAGATTCGTCACATTAAAATTATAATGATTGAAAGTAAACATACGCCGCTCCTGTGTTCTTTGTGATACTGCGCATTATAGCGTATTTTCCATCATGCCGCAAGTGTTTTTCCTCCGCCGGGGATGGCCTGCCGCCTGTGCGCCCCGGAAAGCCTCCGGGAAAAGCAGTGTTTGCCTCCTGTTTCTCTCTTTTCGTCTTTTTGTGCAAACCCTCTTTCATTTTTTGTTCATTCCGACAGAACTTTATGGATTTTAACATACCGCTTCCTGTTGACAATCCGTTTCCATGGAGTTACAATAACCACATCAATCAGGCAGAAAGGAGCGTATTCAGATGATGTTCAATCGTTTTTACAGCATGAAAATGATGAGTCGCTCTGCGTCCGCTTCTTCCGCGAACGCCGGTACCTCCTGCGCTCATTCTGCTGATAATACCATGATGATTACCGTAATGGACGCCATGATTATGGCGTCCATTATTATTTTCTGCCTGTCCATCCTGTTGAGCCTGGGTCTGATTGGGATTCTGGTAATTCTGGGACTGGTAATTCTGGTAATGACCCTTTCAAAGCGCACTGGTAAAGTGAGTCCGTAATTTAACTGTTTGATACAGTAAAGCGGCTCCGCCAGTGGCGGAGCCGCTTTTTGTATAGCTTCCCCCTGTTCCGCACGGCCGGCAGAGCAGCCGGAAGCCCCATAAAGAATGAATGCATATTTGATGAAAAGGAGAATCCACATGAAAAAGAAAGTACTTGCCTTTGTAATGGCCGCCGCCATGGTGTTCAGCATGAGCGCCTGCGGCTCCAAGTCCGACGCCAATTCCAACGCCGGCAGCACCGATTCCAACACCTCCGCCCCCGCCGAGTCCGGCGACGACGTCCAGACCTTCAAGCTGGGCTCCATCGGCCCCCTCACCGGCGACGCCGCCATCTATGGACAGGCCGTTGTCAACGGCGCCAAGCTGGCTGTAGAGGAAATCAACGCCAGCGATTCCAAGGTCAAGTTTGAGTTCCAGGGCGAGGACGACGAAGCCGACGGCGAAAAGTCCGTCAACGCCTACAACACCCTGATGGACTGGGGCATGCAGGTTCTGGTCGGTCCCACCACTACCGGCGCTTCCATGGCCGTGGCAGATGCCTGCTACAATGACCGCACCTTCATGCTGACGCCCTCCGCCTCCGCCGTGGATGTCACCGCCGGCAAGGACAACGTGTTCCAAGTCTGCTTCACCGACCCCAACCAGGGCATTTCCTCCGCAGATTACATTGCTGAGAATATGCCTGACGCCAAGCTGGCCGTCATCTACCGCAACGACGACGCCTACTCTCAGGGCATCCACGACACCTTCGTGAGCGAGGCCAAGGACAAGGGCATGAGCGTTGTCTATGAGGGCACCTTTACCAACGATACCGCCACCGACTTCTCCGTCCAGCTGGCCGGTGCCCAGAGTGCCGGCGCCGATCTGGTGTTCATGCCCATCTACTATCAGCCCGCTTCCATCATCCTCAGCCAGGCCAAGGCCATGGGCTATGCGCCCACCTTCTTCGGCGTGGACGGCATGGACGGCATCCTGACCATGGAAGGCTTTGATCCCTCTCTCGCCGAGGGCCTGATGCTCCTGACTCCCTTCTCCGCTACCGTGGAATCCAACAAGCCCTTCGTAGACGCCTTCACCGCCGAGTTCGGCGTGGAGCCCAACCAGTTCGCAGCTGACGCCTATGACGGCGTGTATATTGTCAAGCAGGCTCTGGAAGCCGCCGGCTGCACCGCTGATATGAGCGCTGCCGACATCTGCGAGGCTCTGGTGGCTCAGATGACCCAGATCTCCTTCACCGGCCTCACCGGTTCCGACATGACCTGGAACGAAGAGGGTCAGGTTTCCAAGGCTCCCACCGCTTACGTCATCAAGGACGGCGCTTACGTCCTGCCCGAGGCCTGAGCCTCATCTGAAGCATTTACCGCAAGGCTGCCGGGGACTTCCCCGGCAGCCCCGCGCGGTATCCGGATTTCTGTGTTTCCGCTGTTTTCATGGTGGAAACCCGGGCAGCGGCACTCTCCGCCCGGATTTCTGCCATGAAACATCCGTGCCATCGTTGGGAAAGGGCATGTGCGCCTGACCCCGCGGTTTCCGATGCCCGATGGTATCTTCATCTGTGAAAGAAAAGAGGTTTTGCTCCATGGAATTCATGTCCTATCTGATCAGCGGCATCAGTCTGGGCAGCATTTATGCCATCATTGCTCTGGGCTACACCATGGTCTACGGCATCGCCAAAATGCTGAACTTCGCCCACGGCGACATCATCATGATCGGTGGCTACGTTTCTTTCTGCGCCATGTACTATCTGGAACTGTCCCCCATCCTTGCCACGCTGCTGGCCGTCATTGCCTGCACCGCGCTGGGCATCATCATTGAGCGGCTGGCCTACAAGCCCCTGCGCTCCGCCCCCTCTCTGGCGGTGCTGATTACTGCCATCGGCGTCAGCTACTTCCTCCAGAACTCCGCACTGCTGATCTGGAAGGCCGCCGCCAAGACCTATCCCCCGGTGGTGGAAGGCTCCGTGAAGCTGTTTGACGGCCGTCTCACCATCTCCTATATCTCCCTGCTGACCATTGCCGTCTGCATTGTCATCATGCTGGCCCTCACCACCTTCGTCAGCCGGACCAAGATGGGCAAGGCCATGCGGGCCTGCTCCGAGGACAAAGGCGCCGCCCAGCTGATGGGCATCAACGTCAACTCCACCATTTCCGCAACGTTCGCCATCGGCTCCGCCCTGGCGGCCGTTGCCGGCGTGCTTCTCTGCTCCTTCAACACCTCCCTGATGCCCACCACCGGTTCCATGCCCGGCATCAAGGCCTTTACCGCTGCCGTGTTCGGCGGCATCGGCTCCATCCCCGGCGCGTTTCTGGGCGGTCTGCTGCTGGGCATCATCGAGGCGCTGGCCAAGGCCTACATCTCCACCCAGCTGGCAAACTCCATCGTGTTCGCCGTTCTGATTGTGGTTCTGCTGGTGAAGCCGGCAGGCCTGCTGGGCAAAATCGTGCCTGAGAAAGTGTAAGGTGAGGGGAATGAAACAACGTAAAATCAGCAAAACCAATGTGGTGAATTTCTCCACCTATCTGGGTATGGTCATTTTCTACGTCGTCATGACCGCCCTCAGCGGCGCCGGGATGCTGAACCGCTCCATGACCGGCCTGCTGGTGCCCATCTGCTGCTATATGTCCATGGCCGTTTCCCTGAACCTCACCGTGGGCATTCTGGGCGAACTGAGTCTGGGGCACGCAGGTTTCATGAGCGTGGGCGCCTTCGCCGGCGTCGTTGCCTCCCAGAGCCTGATTGACACCATTCCCTCCGGCGGCCTGCGGCTGGCCATTGCCATGGTGGTGGGCGCCGTGTTTGCCACCATCGCCGGCTTTATCGTGGGTGCCCCGGTGCTGCGCCTCCAGGGCGACTATCTGGCCATCGTGACTCTGGCCTTCGGCGAGATTATCAAGGAACTGGTGAACTGCCTGATTGTGGGCCACGATGAAAACGGCCTGCACATCCTCTTCAACCTCACCGGCGACAAAACCGTGGACGATTTGGGGCTGAGCGAAACCGGCCTTGCCATTATCAAGGGTGCTCAGGGCACCGCCAGCGTCAAGACCACCGCTTCCTTTACCGCCGGCTTCCTTCTGGTGATGCTCACCCTGCTTATCGTCCTGAACCTGAAGCACAGCCGGGCGGGCCGCGCCATCATGGCTCTGCGGGATAACCGCATCGCCACCTCCAGCATCGGCATCAACACCACCAAGTATAAGCTGATGGCCTTTGTCACCTCTGCGGCGCTGGCCGGTGCCGCCGGCGCTCTGTACGGATTGAATTATTCCTCTCTGCAGGCCTCCAAGTTCAACTTCAATACCTCCATTCTGGTGCTGGTGTTTGTGGTGCTGGGCGGCTTGGGCAACATCTGGGGCAGCCTTGTGGCCGCCGCTGCGCTGACCGTTCTGCCGGAAGCCCTCCGTCAGTTCTCCGATTACCGTATGCTGGTGTATGCCATCGTCCTGATTCTGGTGATGCTGGCCACCAACAATCCCACCCTCAAGAGCTTCTTTGCCCGTCTGAAGCCCGGCAGCAAGAAAGAAAAGGAGGCGGCCTGATATGTTCGGTAAACTGGTTCCCGTTCCCTCCGGCGCCGTGATACCGGAGCGTGACATTGACAAGCGCCCCATCCTGAACTGCATCAACCTCGGCATTACCTTCGGCGGCCTGAAGGCGGTGGACGATTTCAACCTGATGATTGGCCGCACGGAGATTGCCGGCCTCATCGGCCCCAACGGCGCCGGCAAGACCACCGTCTTTAATCTGCTGACCAAGGTTTATCAGCCCACCCACGGCACCATCCTGCTGGACGGCAAGGACACCCACGACATGACCACCGCCCAGGTGAACCGCGCCGGTATTGCCCGTACCTTCCAGAATATCCGGCTGTTCGGCAACCTGACGGTGGAAGAAAACGTCACGGTGGCCATGGACGCCCAGATGAAGTACAATATGCTCAGTGGCATTTTCCGGCTTCCCAGCTTCTGGAAAGAAGAGAAGGTGGCTCATGAGCGGGCACTGGAACTGCTGAGCCTGTTCCACATGGAGAATCTGGCCGGCGTCAAGGCAGGTTCCCTGCCCTACGGCGCCCAGCGCCGTCTGGAGATTGTCCGCGCTCTGGCCACCAATCCCTCCCTGCTGCTGCTGGACGAGCCTGCCGCCGGCATGAACCCCTCCGAAACGGCGGAACTGATGGAAAACATCCGCAAAATCCGCGACACCTTCCAGATTGCCGTTATGCTCATTGAGCACGATATGAATCTGGTGATGAATATCTGCGAGGGTATCTGCGTGCTGAACTTCGGCCGGGTCATTGCCAAGGGCAGCCCCGAGGAAATCCAGTCCAACCCGGTGGTTATTGAGGCCTATCTGGGCAAACAGAAGGAGGCGTGAGCATGAGCACCATTCTGAAGGTCGATGACATCAACGTCTATTACGGCAGCATTCACGCCATCAAGGGCATTTCCTTTGAGGTCAATGAGGGGGAAATCGTGACCCTCATCGGCGCCAACGGCGCCGGCAAGTCCACCACCCTGAACACCATCTCCGGCCTGCTCCGCAGCAAAACCGGCCATATTGAGTTTATGGGGCAGCCCCTGAACCATGTGCCCAGCCACAAGGTGGTTTCCAAGGGGTTGGCGCTGGTTCCCGAGGGGCGCCGGATTTTCCTCCAGATGACCGTGCAGGAGAATCTGGACATGGGCGCTTTCTCCCGGAAAAGCGGCAATATTGACGCCGATATGGAGCGGGTGTTTGAGCAGTTCCCCCGTCTGAAGGAACGCCGCAAGCAGGTGGCCGGCACTCTCTCCGGCGGTGAGCAGCAGATGCTGGCCATGGGTCGGGCTTTGATGTCCAACCCCAAGCTGCTGATGCTGGACGAGCCTTCCATGGGTCTGGCGCCCATTCTGGTGGAGCAGATTTTCGACATCATCAAATCCCTCCACAAGGCGGGCACCACCATTCTGCTGGTGGAGCAGAACGCCCAGGCGGCGCTTTCCGTGGCTGACCGGGGCTATGTGCTGGAAACCGGCAGAATTGTCACCACCGGCACCGGCGCGGAACTGCTGTCCTCTCCGGCCATCAAGAAGGCCTATCTGGGTGGCTGATGCCGCGATTTGCTGCTAAAAGTTGCTTTCTGGAATGCCGGAAACGGCGCTGAGACGTCTCTGGCATTTCATAGCTGTTGGATATGTATATACTCCCGTGATATATCCGTATTGGAATGCCCTCCGGCATATGTCGGAGGGCATTCCGTCTGTCTGGGAGGCGTTCTGTTCTTCGCCGGAGCACTGCGGCGGCAGCGACTTCCCCCCACTGTTGAGATTGCCATAAAAGAGCCTTGATTGAAATTATGCGGGAAGCCCCTCTTGGATTATCTGCGCGCCAAGTGCCGCTTTACGGCGGTTGCGCTCCGAAACGCGCCTGCGGGCGCAGTGCCGCACACACCCTTCCTTTCCGCCAGAGGAAGTCATACTTTCTATGGATTCATATAGTAAAAAGCCGCATTGTCATGTTCTCGAGTTTCCATGACAATGCGGCTTTTTTCAATTGCCTCTAATACGGCGGGCGGGTGTCAGCCCGCTTCGGCCGCCTCTCGTCGGTCTTTAGACCAGTTCGATGATGGCAGTCTCAGCGGCGTCGCCGCGGCGGACGCCGGTGCGGATGATGCGGGTATAGCCGCCGTTGCGCTCCGCGTACTTGGGAGCGATCTCCTTGAAGATCTTCTTGCAGACGTCCTCACGGGTGATGAAGGTCATGGCCTGACGATAAGCCGCCAGATCTGCCTTCTTACCCAGGGTAATCATCTTTTCAGCCATGGGCTTGATCTCCTTGGCGCGGGTGATGGTAGTCTCCATCTTGCCGTTGTCAAGAAAATCAGTGACCTGCTGACGCAGCATCGCCATGCGCTGGTCTGTGGTCTTGCCAAGTTTCCGAGTTCCGGGCATTTCGGTTCTCCTCCTTATCAGGATTTTGGTTCGCCGGTGATTCCGGCGGAAAGTTTAGTTGTTCTCCTCGTCAGCCAGATGCAGTCCCATCATGGCCAGCTTGTTGATGACTTCCTCCAGGGACTTGCGGCCCAGATTGCGAACCTTCATCATCTCGTCCTCCGTCTTGGAGATCAGATCCTCCACGGTGTTGATGTTGGCACGCTTGAGGCAGTTGAAGCTGCGGACGGAAAGATCCAGTTCCTCGATGGTCATTTCCAGCACCTTGTCCCGCTGTGCTTCCGCCTTCTCCACCACAGTGGGCTTGCTGCCCACGTTCTCGGAGAGATCCGTGAAGAGGGTGAAGTGGTCGCACAGGATCTTGGCGCCCAGAGAAACGGCATCCCGGGCGGAAATCGTCCCGTCCGTCCAGACCTCCAGAGTCAGCTTGTCAAAGTCGCTGGAAGTGCCCACACGGGTAGGTTCGACCGTGTAGTTCACCTTTTTGACGGGGGTGTAGATGGAGTCAACGGCAATGGTGCCGATGACATTCTGCGCGGGCTTGTTGCGGTCGGCAGGCACATACCCCCGGCCGTGGGAGAGGGTGATCTCCATATTCAGCACAGCGCCGTTGTCCAGGGTTGCAATATGCAGATCCGGATTCAGAACCTCCACTTCGCCGTCCGCCTTGATATCGCCGGCGGTGACGGTGCAGGGGCCAACCGCCTCAATGTAGACGGTCTTGCCGGAATCGCTGTGGAGCTTGGTCAGCAGGCTCTTGATGTTCAGGACAATCTCCGTCACATCCTCTTTCACGCCCTTAATGGTGGAAAACTCATGCTGAACACCGTCAATCTTGATGGTGGTCGGTGCGGTACCGGGCAGGGAGGAAAGCATAATGCGGCGCAGGGCATTGCCCAGAGTCGTTCCGTAGCCGCGCTCCAGCGGCTCCACCACATATTTGCCGTAGGTCACATCCGTTGGGCTCTCAACGCACTCAATTTGAGGCTTCTCAATTTCGATCATGCGGTTACCCTCCTTCATCTTGTCATTGCGGTCACGCGCTCAGACCGCGCGCCGCTTGCAGTTCGTACCATTTTTCGAGGGTATCCTCCCAATTACTTGGAGTACAACTCGACGATGAGGTGCTCTTCCACCGGCGTATCGATCTCTTCGCGGGTGGGGATGTGTGCGACCGTGCCCTTCAGAGTGCCCTTTTCACGCTCCAGCCAGGCAGGCAGCAGGGTGATGGGGGCGTTTTCGCCCACCAGGCGCTTGAACAGTTCGGAAGAACGGCTTCTCTCAGATACTTCGATGACGTCGCCGGCCTTCACCAGGTAAGAGGCAATGTTGACCTTCTTGCCGTTGACGGTGAAATGGCCGTGGCTTACCAGCTGACGGGCCTGACGGCGGGTAGCGGCGAAGCCCAGACGGTAAACAACGTTATCCAGACGGCGCTCCACCAGAATCAGCAGGTTATCGCCGGTCTTGCCGGAAGCGGCAGCTGCCTTCTCATAGTAAGCGTGGAACTGCTTTTCCAGAATGCCATAGATAAACTTGACCTTCTGCTTTTCAGCCAGCTGGATGCCGTATTCGCTCTTCTTCTTACGCATCTGGCCGCCGGGATTGCGATTGGTGGTCTTCTTGGCATAACCCATTTCGGCAGGAGAAATGCCCAGAGCCTTGCAGCGCTTTGCGATGGGCTGCATATTCTTAGCCATATTGCTTGTTACCTCCTCTTTCGATTAGACGCGGCGGCGCTTCGGCGGGCGGCAGCCGTTGTGAGGGATGGGAGTGACGTCCTTAATCATGGTCACTTCCAGACCCACGGCCTGCAGTGCCCGGATGGCAGCCTCGCGGCCCTGACCGGGGCCCTTGACAAAGACCTCAACGGTCTTCAGGCCATGCTCCATAGCGGCGCGGGCGGCAGTTTCAGCGGCCGTCTGAGCTGCGAAGGGCGTGGACTTCTTGCTGCCGCGGAAACCCAGTCCGCCGGAGGAAGCCCAGGAAATGGCGTTGCCCTGGGTGTCGGTAACAGTTACCATAGTGTTGTTGAAAGAAGAACGGATATGGACCTGGCCGCGCTCAATGTTCTTCTTCTCCCGCCGACGGCGGATGACTTT
>CAKUBJ010000016.1 GCA_934636905.1 uncultured Dysosmobacter sp.
GCCCGAACCGGGACGCGCCGGGGATCCGCCCCTCGGCGCAATATTGGTTGACCCGCCGCTCCGACACGCCCCAACGGCAGGACGCCTCCCCAATGGAGATATAGCCCTTGATCCCGTTCATACCGCACCTCCGCATGGATAATACTCAACACAATACATTATATACGGATATCCGAAGAAACGCAAGGCATCCAGCGAGGTGGGCAGAGAAATGTTTCAGCCTGTCCTTGCAGAGATTCATAGCCGTGGTGGTCAGCCACGCGCGCTCATGCCGCTCATTCTCGAAGGAAACACCGCAGGTCATTGCCTTGACGAAGGCATCCTCCGTGCAGTCCTCGGCGTCCGGCACATTTTTCATAAAGGCATAGCAGACGCGGTAGATAGCCTTGAAGTGCCGTAAGTAAAACGCTTCAAAATCTCCCTGCATGGCTTCGCCTCCCTC
The DNA here is from genome assembly GCA_934636905.1 of uncultured Dysosmobacter sp. Taxonomy (GTDB): domain Bacteria; phylum Bacillota; class Clostridia; order Oscillospirales; family Oscillospiraceae; genus Oscillibacter. The sequence continues at coordinate 443 of CAKUBJ010000016.1, forward strand.
TCAAATAGAATACGATTTTAAGGTACAGATTGTCGGGCGGGATGTCAAGTTTTTTCGACTTTTCGGTGTGGGGCCACACCGGATTTGCTTGCTGCTCTGCAAGGAAATCCCGGTCAACCCACGCCGTTTTTCGCAAGTGTATCTACACTTGCTGTGCTTGCTCTTCCTCTAACAATCGCATTGACTCGAACGTTTGTTCTTGCTATCATTGGACTGAGAGATTGAAAAAGCCTTGAAATGCAGCTGATTTTCATTGGAAAATGGCGGCATCGCCGCCTTGAGTCCCTGTCTGCGCAGCAGAGCATCGCTGTCAAGGACACGCAGTGAGGCGAAGCCGGTGGAGATCTACTACAACGGCATTGGCTATGTCGGCAGTGATCAGCAGGATGTGGCAGAAGCACTGGAAGCACCGGAACCCCAGGGCACAGAGAAACCCCGGCAGGCATCGTGTTTACGATGCCTGCCGGGGTATCCCAGGAATCACTTGTTACCCATGTGAGGGGGGAACAAACCATACGGAGGTTTTTTGTCCGGTTTTGCAGGCGGAGAACCCATCAGACGGACAGTGAATTCTCAAAATATCTGTAAAGTAAAAACACGTTACACAAGCTGCCCCAGTGCATTCAGCAGGTCATCCACGGCGCTCTCCGGCGTGGCCCAGCTGGTGACGAAGCGGTAGAGGGCGGTTTCCTCGTCAATGCCCCGTTCCATCTGGAATGCGAAGCCCAACGATTCCAGCTTCCGGGCATCCTCCCTGCGCATCACCGGAAACTGCTGGTTGGAGGGGGAGGGCACCGGGAAAGCATAGCCCCGGGCAAGGAAGCCGTCCCGCAGCCGGAAGGCCGTTTCGTTGGCATGGCGGGCAATGTCGAAGTAAAGCCCGTCCTTCAGCAGCGCCCGGAACTGCACCCCCAGCAGCCGTCCCTTGGCCAGCATCCCGCCCCGCTGCTTGATGTGCCAGCGGAAGTGGGGGCAGGGGACGGTCATGACGACGGCTTCCCCGAACAGGGCGCCGTTTTTGGTGCCGCCGATGGTGAACACATCCGTCAGCGCCGCCAGATCCGGCAGGGTCAGATCGCTGTCCGGGGAAACAAGAGCGGAGCCGAGGCGGGCGCCGTCCAGATACAGCAGGAGTCCGTGTTCATCGCAGCACTGCCGCAGGGCGGCCAGCTCCGCCTTTGTGTACACGGTGCCGATTTCCGTGGTGTCGGAGATGTAGACCAGCCGGGGCGCCACCATATGCTCCTCACCACCGGCATGGATGGCCAGCACATCCTCCACCATGGCCGGCGTCACCTTGCCGTCGGGGGAGAAGGCGGTGCAGACCTTGTGGCCGGTGGCCTCGATGGCGCCGGTTTCGTGGCAGTTGACGTGGCCGGTGTGGGCGGCAATCACCGCCTCATAGGGCTGAAGGAGGGCGGCAATCACCGTCAGGTTGGTCTGGGTGCCCCCCACCAGAAAGTGGACATCCGCCTCCGGGGCGGCGCAGAGTTCCCGGATCAGGGCACGGGTTTCCTCACAGATGGGATCCAGTCCGTAGCCGCAGGTCTGGAGCAGGTTCGTGTCCGTCAGCGCCTGAAGCACCCGGGGATGAGCGCCCTCGCTGTAGTCGTTGCGGAAGCTGTACATGAAAAAACCTCTTTTCTGTTATCGGATTGTTACCGCTTTGATATTGCGATTATAGCGCAAATCATGTATATTAGCAAGCATAGCGAATTTTTCGGGAAAAAGTCAGACGCTCCGACGGAGCGCCTGCAAGGAGGAAACCATGAAGAAATTTCTGACCATGATGATGGCGGTGCTGACCCTGTGCGGGCTGACCGCCTGCGGAAGCAAAACGGAGCAGGCGGAGCCTGACCTGGACCTGACGGCCTTTTACAACGGCCTTGCGGAGCAGTACGGCTGGGGCGACGAGATGATGGATTTGGACAGCGAGATGCTGGAGATGTATTTCCCGGGGCTGTCGGAGATTTCCGCCAAACAGCTGGTGGCGAAGGTGCCCGTCATGTCCTATGCCGTGAACGAATATGTGTTCATGCAGTGCGAAAGCGCGGAGGACGCCGCCAAAGCGGCGGAGATTCTCCAGACCCGGATTGACACGCAGGCCGGAGGCGACGCCTTCTATCCGGAAACCATCGACCAGTGGAAGGCCGCCAGGGTGCTGACCCATGGCACCTACGCCGCCATGATTGCCTCCGGGGAGCATCAGGCGGACATCGAGAACGCGTGGAACGCGCAGTTCAACGGATAATAGCCGCTGCCCGGAGGCCGGCCGTAAAAACGGCGGGCTTCCGGGCGGAAAAGTAAGGAAATTCAATCGCTTACAAGTAAAATTACTTCACAGAACCAAGGAGGTGAATACACCATGCGCTTCAGCAGCCTGCCCTTTCTTTTCGGATTTCTGCCCATCACGTTGGCGGTTTATTTTGCCGTGCCGTCCTGCTGGCGGAATCCGGTGCTGCTGCTGACCAGCCTGATTTTCTACGGCTGGGGGGAGCCGGTGTATATCACCATCATGGTGCTGTCCATCCTCATCGACTATACCCACGGCCTGTTGGTGGAAAAATACCGCAGCCGGGACAAGCTGGCCCGGTGGTTCGTGGCGGAGAGTATGCTGCTGAATCTGGGGCTGCTGGGCTTTTTCAAGTACTGGGATTTCTTTGCCGCCAATCTCTCTCTGATTCCCGGCATCTCCGTGCCCACTCTGGGGCTGCCGCTGCCTATCGGCATCTCCTTTTTCACCTTCCAGACCATGAGCTATACCATTGACGTTTACCGACAGGACGCCCCGGCTCAGCGGAATATCGTGTCCTTCGGGGCGTATGTCACCATGTTCCCTCAGCTGGTGGCCGGCCCCATTGTCCGATACCGGGACGTGGCGGCGGAACTGGAGCACCGGGTGAACACATCGGAGGACTTTGCCGCCGGCGCCCGGCGGTTTACGGCGGGGCTTGCCAAAAAGGTACTGCTGGCCAACAGCATCGGCGCCCTGTGGGACGCGGAACTGGCGGCGCAGTCCGCCGGAACCCTGACGGCCTTCGGCGGCTGGCTGGGCATCGCGGCCTACGGCTTCCAGATTTACTTTGATTTCTCCGGCTATTCCGACATGGCCATCGGCATGGGACGGATGCTGGGGTTCCATTTCCCGGAGAACTTCGATTACCCCTATACCGCCGCCTCCGTGACGGAGTTCTGGCGGCGGTGGCACATCTCCCTGACCACATGGTTCCGGGAGTATCTCTACATTCCTCTGGGGGGCAGCCGGAAGGGAACATGGCGGACGGTGCGGAACATTTTCATCGTCTGGTTCTGCACCGGCTTCTGGCATGGCGCCAGCTGGAACTTCATCCTCTGGGGGCTGCACTTTTTCCTGTGGCTCATGCTGGAAAAGTACCTGCTGCGGGACTTCTTGCGGAAGCTGCCGGCGTGGCTGCGCCGGGCGTACACCCTGCTGGTGGTGTTTTCCGGGTGGGGGGTGTTTGCCATGGAGGATTTGTCCGTCTGCGGCCGGTATTTCAGAATCTGCTTTGGCGGCGGGGCGCTGTGGAGTGCCGCCGACGGCTATTATTTGATGTCCTACGGCCTGACGCTGGTGATTCTGACCATCGGCTCCACCCGTCTTGTGAAGAATGCATGGAACCGTCTGCCCCGGCGGGGGCAGGACATTCTCGGCCCGGTGCTGATGCTGGCGGGGCTGGTGGTCTGCACCGCCTATCTGGTGGACGGAAGCTATAATCCGTTTTTGTATTTCCGGTTCTGAAAGGGAAAGGAGGGAACTGCATGGCAAAAAGGGGAAGGCTGACCACGGCGGTGTTCTGCCTGTTTCTGGCGGGGCTGCTGGTGTGGCATATCGCCCTGCCGGACAGGGCGCGGTCGGAAACGGAGAACCGCACGCTGGCGCAGTTCCCGGCCTTTTCCTGGGAAAACCTGAAAAGCGGCCGTTTCACCCAGGGGATGGAGGACTATTTTGCCGACCAGTTCCCCCTGCGGGACGGCTGGACGGGGCTGAAAGCCCGGTGTGAGCAGGCGCTGGGGAAGCGGGAGTTCAACGGCGTCTATCTCTGCGGCGACACCCTGATTTCCAGAGTGGAGGAGCCGGAGGGAGCGCTGGCGGAGCAGAATCTGAGTTATGTAAAGCGTTTTTCGGAAGCGACGGACGCCCGGGTGCTGCTGGGGCTGATTCCCTCGGCGGCGGAGGTCTGGAAGGACAGACTGCCTGCGGGAGTGCCCAGCTTCGACCAGCCGGCGTTTATTCAAAAGGCGGCGGAGGAAACCGGCCTGCCGGCGGTGGATTTGCTGGGAGCCTTGCAGGAGCACGCAGAGGAGCCTGTCTATTACCGCACCGACCACCATTGGACGACGCAGGGAGCCTTTTACGGGGCAAACACCCTGCTGAGCGCTTTGAATATGGAGCCATTAAAGGAAAGTGACTTTACACCGGAAACCGTTACCGAGGACTTCAATGGCACCCTGTATTCCACCTCCGGCATCCACTGGCTGACGCCGGACACCATGGAATACTGGGTGGATGACAGTAATCTGTCCGTCACCTCATGGAAGTCCGGCAGGGCGGAGCCGCAGCAGCTGTATGACCGCAGCTATCTGGCTCACAAGGACAAGTACAGTTCCTTCTTAGGGGGGAACCAGCCCCTGTGCGTCATTGAAAACCCGGCCATTACCGACGGCAGCAGCATCCTGCTGCTTCGGGACTCCTATTCCGACTCGCTGGCGCCGTTTCTCTCCCAGCGGTTTTCTCAGGTGCACCTTATCGACCTGCGGTATTACCACGCCTCCGTGACGGAATACATGGCGGAGCAGGGGATTGACACCGCAGTGGTGCTCTACAGCGTGGCCAATTTCATCTCCGACCGGAATCTGGTGTACCTCACGAAAAACTGACGGGCGGGGCGGCGCCGCCGGCATCTCCGGCAGGGGGAGCGCCCCACCGGAACCGGGGCAGGGAAGTTTCCCCCCAAACCGTTGCACGTTTTCAAAAATGGTTAACATAAAGCGTCGTCATCCCCTCGGGAATGCCGACGCTTTTCCAATTCTGCAAACAACTGTTATATCATGGAAAAATAGAAATGGATCACAGGGTTTTCCGGAAGTTCACATAACTCGGCGCGAAAAAATTCTACTTCTTCCCCAGAACCTCCCGGCGGACGTAGTCAAAGGCGGCGTCCTCCCCCTCGTCCCGGAGTACCAGCAGGATTTTTTCCAGCAGCGCCGAGGTGGCGGGGTGGATCAGCAGCCGCTTTTCCTTTCCCCGGAGGAAGAATTTGTAGGGGTCACCGGGGTCAAAGTCCCCGCCCCGGTAGACCTTGCTGGCGGCCAGCCGGTCGCAGAACATCTCCGCCACATATTTTTTCGGCATTTCCACGCCGGTGATGCCGCTGCCGTCCATGCTGTAATCCGTCCAGTATTCGAAGTGGTGGCGGTTGCGGCCCTTGTGGTGCATCCATGAGGCGCTGCATCCGTGGGCCTTCCGCTGGGCGTCGTTGGGGCTGTGGTCCCCCTGAAAGTATTTCACACCGGCCCAGAACTCCGTGGGGGAGTACTTGGAAAGGTCGTGGGTCAGCCCCTGCCGGTAAAGCCCCAGACGGAAGCAGTACCGCCGCACCAGACGGCGGTGGCGGCTGACCGTTTTCAGATGTCCCCAGAAATTCATACGCTCCACCTCGAAAAAATCTGCCTCCCATTGTAGCACATCCGGCGGGAAAATACGAGGGGGCTGCATGGATTTTTTCCGCCTGTCCAAACTATGGGGGAGGTGGTTTCATGGAGGCCGGACTATTTCACGCTTCCACAGGGTGGGAGCATCTGCTGCCTGCGGGACTGCGGCAGCTGCGGGATTCCGGGGCGGTATGCCGGGAACCGTGGGATTTTCTTGTGCTGACCCCGGCAGGCTGCCGGATGCTGGCAGGGCACGGCGTCACGGCGCGCCTGCTGCTTCTGCCGGGAGAGGCGGCCGCCGGTGGCTTCCGGGCAGAAACGGTGGTGACCTACGGACTGTCCCCCCGGGAGAGTATCACCTTTTCCAGCCTGCGGGAGCCGGTGCTGTGCGTCCAGCGGGCGCTGCCGCTGGTGCACGGCGGCCTGCTGGAGCCGCAGGAATTTCCCCTGCCGGGGCTGACCGGGGCGGAGGGACTGCTGCCCTGTGTCGGCGCCCGGCTGCTGTGGACAGGCTCCCCCTGCCCGCCCTGAGAAAAAGGCGGAAAAGCCTTGACAACAGGCGGAAAAACGGTATAATGACTTCTGTATTGAATCAGAAAACGCATGGAGGAAGTCAGCTTTCCGAAACCGGTTCAGCGAGAGGGGCATTTGGTGGAAGCCCCTTGCCTACGCCGGAGAGCAGCCGCTTCGGAGCGGCCCGCGGCGAGCGGGACGGGTCACGCCGTTACCGGTGGCTAAGAAGCCCCCGAAGCAGGGGGATAATTAGGGTGGTACCGTGAAGCGCTGCTTCGCCCCTATGCCCGGGGCGGAGCATTTCCTTTTTTAGGGAGAAAAGCGCGTCCCGGAAGGGAATCGGCGGAACGGGCTGCCCTGTTTCAACAGGAGAATCATTGAGTTTACATAAAAATGGAGGAAATCATCATGTCTGAACCCAAACATTACGGCCTCAACGAACTGCGGGAGATGTTCCTGCACTTCTTTGAGACGAAAGGCCATCTGCGGCTGCCCAGCTTTTCCCTGATTCCCCAGAACGACGCGTCCCTGCTGCTGATTAACTCCGGCATGGCGCCTATGAAGCCCTACTTCACCGGGGAGCAGGAGCCCCCCCGGCATCGGGTCACCACCTGTCAGAAGTGCATCCGCACCGGCGACATTGAGAACATCGGCCATACCGCCCGCCACGGCACCTATTTTGAGATGCTGGGCAACTTCTCCTTCGGTGACTATTTCAAGAAGGACGCCATTCACTGGGCATGGGAATTTCTGACCAGCCCGGAGTGGGTGGGACTGGACCCCAACCGGCTGTATCCCTCCGTGTTCGCCGGCAACGAAACCACCCCTGCCGACGACGAGGCCTTCCGCATCTGGCACGAGGAAATCGGCATTCCCGAAGACCGGATTTTCAAATTCGGCAAGGAGGACAACTTCTGGGAGCACGGCTCCGGCCCCTGCGGCCCCTGCTCCGAGATTTACTATGACCGTGGAGAGAAGTACGGCTGCGGCAAGCCCGGCTGCACCGTGGGCTGCGACTGCGACCGGTACATGGAGGTCTGGAACGTGGTGTTCTCCCAGTTTGACAACGACGGCCACGACCACTACACCGAACTGAAGCAGAAGAACATCGACACCGGCATGGGTCTGGAGCGTCTGGCAGTGGTGTGTCAGGACGTGGACTCCCTGTTCGACGTGGACACCGTCATGAACATCACCAACAAGGTCACGGAAATCACCGGCGCCAGCTACGGCCAGAGCCGGGAGAAGGACGTGTCCCTCCGGGTCATCACCGACCATATCCGCTCCGCCAGCTTCATGATCTGCGACGGCGTGCTGCCCAGCAACGAAGGCCGGGGCTATGTGCTGCGGCGCCTGCTGCGCCGGGCTGCCCGCCACGGCAAGCTGCTGGGGGTGAACCGTCCCTTCCTCTATGAGGTGGTGGACACCGTGGTGCACGAGAACGAGGGCCACTATCCCGAACTCCGGGAGCGGCAGGCCTATATCACCAAGGTCATCCGGGTGGAGGAGGAGAACTTTGCCAAGACCATCGACGGCGGCATGAAGATCTTCGATCAGCTGATGGCTGAGCACAAGGAAAAGGGTGAAACCACCTTCTCCGGCGCAGACGCCTTCAAGCTGTACGACACCTATGGCTTCCCCATTGACCTGACCGCCGAAATGGTGGAGGACGCCGGCATGACCCTGGATCGTGCCGCCTTCGATGAGGAGATGCAGGAGCAGAAGACCCGTGCCCGGGAGGCCCGGAAGGCACTGGGTGACCTTGGCTGGGCCGGCGTGGAGTTCGGCAAGGACATCCCCTCCACGGAATTTGTGGGCTATGACCACGATGATATCGACGATGCCAGAGTCGTGGCGCTGGTGGTGGAAGACGAACTGGCCGAGGAACTGATGCCCGGCGTGGAGGGCATTGTGGTTCTGGACAGGACCCCCTTCTATGCGGAGATGGGCGGTCAGGTGGCCGACCGCGGCGTCATCACCTGTGGCGATGCCCGGTTTGAAGTCAACAACGTCCAGAAGAACAAGGGCGGCAAGTTCATGCACTACGGCAAGGTGGTTTCCGGCTCCTTCAAGGTGGGCGGCACCGTGACGGCCTCCATTGACACGGAGCGCCGCAAGGCCATCCGCCGTGCCCACAGCGCCACCCATCTGCTGGACGCGGCGCTGAAGAAGGTGCTGGGCGGCCATGTCCATCAGGCCGGCTCTCTGGTGGAGCCTGACCGCCTGCGGTTCGACTTCACCCACTTTGAGGCCATCACGCCGGAGCAGCTTTCTCAGGTGGACAAGCTGGTGAACGACGCCATTCTGGAGGGCATCCCCGTGGTGACGGAGGTTCTGCCCATTGAAGAGGCCAAGAAGAAGGGCGCCGTGGCCATGTTCGGCGAGAAGTACGGCGACGTGGTGCGGGTTGTGGAAATGGGCGATGCATCCATGGAGTTCTGCGGCGGCACCCATGCGGACAACACCGCGAAAATCGGCCCCTTCCGCATCAAGAGCGAGGCATCCGTGGCCTCCGGCGTCCGCCGGATTGAGGCTACCGTGGGTCAGCTGACGCTGGATACCATCAACCGCAACCAGCAGGTGCTGTTCCACATTGCCCAGATGCTCAAGACCAATCCCGGCGAACTGGAGAACCGTCTGGAGCAGCAGATGAACGAGATGAAGAACCTGCGCCGGGAACTGGAGAAATTCAAGGAGCAGGCGTCTCTGGGGGAGGCTCGCAGCTTCCTGATGTCCGCCAAGGACGTAGGCGGCCTGAAGGTCATCACCTCCCAGCGGGACGGGCTGGACGCCGCCGCCATGCGGAAGCAGGGCGATTTCCTGCGGGACAAGGAGCCTGCGGTGGTAGGCGTGCTGGCCTCCGTCAACGACGGCAAGGTGACGCTGCTGGCAGTCTGCGGCAAGGACGCCGTGGCCCGGGGCATCAAGGCCGGTGACATCATCAAGGCCATCGCCCCCATCTGCGGCGGCAAGGGCGGCGGCAAGCCCGACAGCGCCATGGGCGGCGGCACGGAAGTCAGTAAGGTAGACGACGCGCTGGCAGCCGTGGACGATTTTGTGGCAGGCAGGCTGTAACCCAGCCGCCCATGGCCGCGCCATTCAGGCGCGTGCAGGCGTTTTGCGAAGCAAAACCCTGCCGCAGGGCGGATTCATTCCGCCCGTGGCGGGTGAAATAAAAACAGGGCTCCCGCCGGGACTGCGTCTCGGTGGGAAACCGGCGGCACGGAAGTCAGCAAGGTAGACGACGCGCTGGCAGCCGTGGACGATTTTGTGGCAGGCAGGCTGTAACCCAGCCGCCCATGGCCGCGCCGGAAGGGCGGGCCGTAAAAAGAGGAATGGAAGATGCTGATTCATTTCGATGAAATTGAAAACACCGTGATACCCCGCCTCAAGGGCGGCGAGGGCGTGGCGCAGATGCGGGCACTGATTGACGAAAACAACAGAATCATGCGCTGTGTCCTGACGCCGGGCTCCTCCATCGGCCTCCATACCCATGAGAAGAACAGCGAGATTATCTACGTCCTTTCCGGCAGGGGAAAGGTGCTCTATGACGGCGTATGGGAGCCGCTGGCTCCCGGCAGCTGCCATTACTGCCCCATGGGACACAGCCACAGCATGGTCAATGACGGTACGGAGGAGCTGGTGTCCTTCGCGGTGGTGCCGGAGCATAAAAATTAAGGGGGAAATTCAATGCAGATTAATTTTGACAAGCTGGAAACCCAGGTGATCATGGGGCTGAAAGGCGGTCAGGGAGAGGTTCGGATGCAAAGCTACTCCGACGGCGTCAACAAAATCATGAAGCTGGTGCTGGCGCCCGGCGCGTTCCTGGGGGAGCACGTCCACGCAGGGAACAGCGAGACGATTTATGTCCTCTCCGGCACCGGCACCATGCTCTGCGACGGAGTCGAGGAGAATCTGGAGCCGGGTGTCTGCCACTACTGCGGAGAGGGGCACACCCACAAGCTGATGAACACCGGCGCGGAGCCGCTGGTTGTTTTCGCGGTGGTGCCGGAGCATCACAAGTAAGAAGGGGGAACAAGCATGAGCGACTGCCTTTTCTGCAAAATCATTGATGGGGAAATCCCCAGCAACAAGGTCTATGAGGACGACCTCTGTTATGCCTTTTACGACATTGCCCCTCAGGCGCCTACCCATTTTCTGGTGGTGCCCAAGGCACATATCCAGTCGGTGACGGCCATTACGCCGGAGAACAGCGGGGTGGTGGCGCACATTTTTGAGGTGATTGCCAAGCTGGCGCAGGAACTGGGCTTTGCCGAGGCGGGCTACCGGGTGGTGTCCAACATCGGTGAGGCGGGACAGCAGTCCGTGCCCCACCTGCACTTCCATGTGCTGGCAGGCCGGGACATGACGTGGCCTCCGGGCTGATAAAAAAGACAGCGGTGCGGGACGCTTCATGCGCCCCGCACTGTTTGACAGCGGAGAATTGTCAGCAGGCGGGAGGTGGATGCCTTCCGCCTGTTAAAAAATCCGCCATGCCGAAATAAAAGGCTGGCGGAGAACGCAGAAAAGCGGTATACTATGAAATGGCTCCGCATGGGAACAATTACCTGCATTGAATGTTTCCAATTGGTAACATTCAATAGGGTGATTTTATGGAAATCAGACGCTTGCGGGATTTGAGAGAAGACCATGACAAATCTCAAAAAGCAATCGCGGAGTATCTGAATATGCACCGCAGTGTTTACCGGCGTTACGAAAGCGGCGAGCGGGAAACACCGGCATGGGTGCTGGATAAGCTGGCCGATTACTATCACGTCAGCACCGATTATCTGCTGGGGCGGACGGACTGCCCGGAGCCGTATCCTGCCAAATGAGACGGCTGGCGCTGTTCTGCGGCGGCTTTGCCGCAGGCATCTTTCTGGCGCAATACGCCCTGCCGGACGGCTGGCTGCTGCCCGGTGCTTCGGTGTGCTTTGCGGCGGGAATTGCCGCGCTGCTGCTGCCGGCCGGGGTGCGGAAGCGAGTTGTGCTGTGCCTGACAGGGGCGGCGCTGGCGCTGGGCTGGAACTGGCTGTATGTCCGGCAGGTCAGCGCACCCATGGAATCGCTGGAGGGCAGCCGCCAGACCCTGACCATGACCCTGACGGAATACCCCACGGAAACCCACTTCGGCGCGAAGGTAACTGTCCGGGCGGAGGGGCTGCCGGGGAAGCTGCTCTACAGCGGGGACGAGACACTGCTGCTTCTTGCGCCGGGACAGCAGGTGACGGACGATGTCTATCTGCAAAGCGCCGCCCGGATCCGGGACGACGATGTGACGGTGTTCAACTCCAAGGGGGTGTTCCTGCTGGCCGGCAGCCGGGGGACACCGGCCTTTGGAGAAGGAAATCCGGAAGCCCTCCGGTGGCTGCCTGCCCGGCTGGGACACGCCATGCAGGAGCAAATCCGCACCCTCTTTGACGGGGACGACGCAGGCTTTCTGCTGGCGCTGCTGACGGGGAAGAAGGGAGAACTGTCCGCCCAGGCGGAGGTAGACCTCTCCGAGGCCGGGGTTTACCACATTCTGGCGGTGTCCGGGATGCACTGCGCCTGCCTGTTGGGGCTGGTGCTGCTGCTTGCCGGACGGCACCGCCGCCGTCTTGCGGCAGCCATGGCCATCCCGGCGCTGATTTTCTATGCGGCGCTTACCGGGGCGTCTCCCTCGGTGGTGCGGGCCTGCGTGATGCTGAGCCTTCTGACGGCGGCGCCCCTGTTCCGGCGGGAAAACGACCCGCCTACGGCGTTGCTGACGGCGCTGTTCCTGATTCTGGCCGCCAACCCCTTTGCGGCGAAGTCCGTCAACTTACAGCTGTCCTTCGGGGCGGTGGCGGGGCTTTTGTGGCTTTCCCCAAAGGTGTACCGCCTGCTGGCAGGAACGCGGCACCATGGCCGGGTGTTCACCGCCGTTATGGCCAGCGTGTCCGCCACGACAGGCTGTCTGGCGCTGACGGCGTCGGTCAGCGCGTACTATTTCGGCTTTTTCGCACCGGTGGGCTTCCTCAGCAACCTCCTGTGCCTGTGGGCGGTGGGCATCCTGTTCGGCGGCGCTCTGGCGGCGGTGCTGCTGAGTTTTGTGTGGATGCCGCTGGGGATGATTGCCGGGCTGGTGCCCCGGCTGCTGATCCGGTACATCCTGACGGTGTGCCATGTGCTGGCGGGACTGCCGTACCACGCAGTTTATTTCTGCAATCCCTGCCTGAAGTGGTGGATGGCCTTTGCGTATCTGCTGTTTGCCGCCGTGTGGCTGGGGAAGCCGGTGAAAAAGCGGCGCAGCTGCGCACTGGCGGCGGCGCTGTGCGTTATGACGCTGGTATCGTCGGTTTTCGCCGGGCAGAGCCGGTTCCGGCACCGGCTGGACGCCGCGGCGGTGGACGTGGGGCAGGGACAGAGCGTGATTCTGAAATCCGGCGGCAGCTTTGCGCTGGTGGACTGCGGCAGCGGAAACAGCTGGCGGGACGCCGGCTGCGACGCGGCGGATCAGCTGCTGACCATGGGCTGCCGCACCGTGAACCGGGTGATTCTCACCCATTTTGACGACGACCATATCAACGGCGTGGAGCACTTGCTGGCGCGGATTCCGGTGGAAACCCTGACGGTGCCACCGGCGGAGGAAAGCCCCGCCCGAACCCGGATTCTGGAACTGGCGGCGCAGTACGGCGTCACCGTGGAGACGGTGGCGGAAAAGCGCAGCCTGCCGCTGGGAGACGCGGAAGTGACCCTGTTCCCGCCTTTGGGGAGGAATGACAGCAACGAACGGGGGCTGTCGGTGCTGGCGTCCGCAGGGGAATCCGATTTTCTTGTCACCGGCGACATGGAGCGGGCTACGGAGAAGCTGCTGGCGGAGCGCTATGACCTGCCGGATGCGGAGGTGCTGATGGCGGGGCATCACGGCTCCGCAGACTCCACCTCGGAGGAACTGCTGGAGGGGGTGACGCCGGAAACGGTGATCATCAGCGTGGGCAGCAATGCCTACGGCCACCCGGCGGAGCCGGCGCTGCGGCGGATGGCCCGGGCGGGCTGCAGCGTGTACCGGACGGATCACCACGGCACGGTTTTTGTATCTTTTGATTAGGAGCGCGTTATGGCATACGCAAAGAAAACGACGAAAAATGAAGCCTATCAGAAGCTGAAGGCGGATCTGAAGGAGGGAAACCCTCTTGGCTGCGCCTACCTGTTTTACGGGGAGGAGAGCTATCTCCGGGAGTATTATCTGGGGGAGATGCGGAAACGGCTGGTGCCTGCCGGCTTTGAGGAGTTCAACTACCACGCGCTGGAGGGGAAGGATCTGACGGCCCAGAGCCTGACGGAGATGGCGGAGGCCATGCCCATGATGGCGGAGCGGACGCTGATTGTGGTGACGGACTGGGACATCTACAAACTGAACGAGGATCAGCGGGAGCGGCTCATCGTCCTGCTGGAGGATCTGCCGGAATACTGCTGCATCGTCTTTGTGTACGACACGGTGGCCTACAAGCAGAATAAGACCCTGAAAAAGCTGTGCAAGGCCATGGACGCCCATGTGACGCCTGTGGAGTTCAAGGCGCAGGACACCTCGGATCTTACGGCGTGGATTGCCCGGCGGTTCAAGGCCCTGGGCAAGCAGATTGACCGGCAGACGGCGGAGTATCTCATCTTCCTCTGCGGCGGGCTGATGACCGGCCTCTCTCAGGAAATCGCCAAAATCGGCGCCTACGCCAAAGGGGATGTCATCACTCAGAAGGACATTGACGCCGTGGCGGATCCGGTGCTGTCGGCGGAGATTTTCAAGATGACGGACGCGGTGTCCCAGAGCGATTACAACAAGGCCGCCGCCATTCTGGGGGACCTGCTGAAAATGCAGGAGGAGCCGATTGTCATTCTGGCGGCACTGGGCAGCCAGCTGCGGCGGCTGTACACCGCCCGGATGGCCATTGACAGCGGCAGGGACAAGTACTGGCTTATGGAACTGTGGGAGATGCGGTCGGATTACCCCGCCAAGCTGCTTTTGCAGTCTGCCAGACGGGTCAGCGCCCAGTGGTGCGGCGACGCGGTGAAGATGTGTCAGGCATCGGATCTGAGAATGAAGAGCCAGCGGGGCGTGGATCCGGCAGAAGAACTGAAGCTGCTGCTGGCGCGGCTGGGGGCGGCGCGGAAATGAGAAAAATCAGAGAAGTCATTGTGGTGGAGGGACGCTACGATAAAAACACCCTGGCACAGGTGGTGGATGCCCCGGTGGTGACGCTGGGGGGCTTCGCCGTGTTCAACGACCGGGAGAAGGTGGCTTTCCTCCGGCGTCTGGCGGAGGAGCGGGGGCTGATTGTCCTGACGGACAGCGACGGCGCAGGGTTCGTCATCCGGAACTACCTGAAAGGCGCCCTGCCGAAGGACAGGGTGAAGCAGGCCTACATCCCGGACATCCACGGCAAGGAGAAGCGGAAGCGCACCCCCGGAAAAGAGGGGAAGCTGGGGGTGGAGGGCATGAAGCCGGAGGTGCTTCTGGAAGCCCTCCGCCGGGCGGGGGCTACCTTTCTGGATGAGGAAGCCCCGCCGGAGACGGAACGAACGCCCATCACCAAGGCTGACCTCATGGAATGGGGACTGGCCGGGGGAGAGGGCAGCAGCCAGCGGCGGCAGGCACTGCTGCGGCATCTGGCGCTGCCGGAGCACCTGACGGCCAACGGAATGCTGGAAGCCCTGAACCTGCTGGTGAGCCGGGAGGCGCTGGAGGAACTGCTGAAAAGCGGGGAATCCGTGGAATAAAAGAGAACAGCCGGCGTCCACTGGACGCCGGCTGCAGACTGTCAATAAACTCAAAAAATGTGAGCGACGGGAAGGAAGATAGTTACGAAAGAAACCCAGGAAGGGTGTCTTTCGTTTTGAATCATAAGTTTTTCTGCACTCTTCAAGTGCAGAAAAACTTGCAGCAGCGTGTCGAAAAGGCCTTTTCGACACGCTGCAGCCGGCGTCCACTGGACGCCGGCTGGTTTGGTATGATCGTTTTCGCCTGTCAACCTGTAGGACAAGGCAATGAAAAACCACCCCGTGAAGGGGTGGTTCTGTCTGTACATTCAGATCGCTCTGGTGACTTTACCGGAACGCATACACCGGGTACAAACATATACATGGCGGGGGGAACCGTTCACGATTGCCTTCACACGCTTCACATTGGGCTTCCAGGTACGGTTGGAACGCCGATGAGAGTGGGAGACCTGAATGCCGAACGTTACGCCCTTGTCGCAGAACTCGCACTTTGCCATCCGTTGCACCTCCTTGCTGTTGCGTAATCCATGCTTTACATACAAGCACAAGTAGTATCATAGCAGAACGTGACACAAAATGCAAGAAGAATTTTCAAAAAAACAAAAGTTTTTTTGGACGTGCCCTGCCGCCGGCGGGAGGCGGAGGAGAGGGGGACGGAGGCCGCCCCGCCTCCGCTTCCGCCTGCACCCGGCGGTTCCGGCAGGCGAAAAGTAAGGGAGGGAAAGTATTGTCAACCGGGGGCGGATCGTATATAATAAAAGCGACTGCGGAGCAGAGGATTTTCCGGCCGCTGACCCGTGTGTGGGGGCAGCGCCGGAATGCAGGCACGGAAAGGATGAATACAATGAGCGAAAAGGGCACGAGTCTGGCAAGGTATGTGGAGCATTTTCATCTGGAGGTGCTGAACCGGGGAGATACCTTCGACACGGATCGCATTGAAGCCACCAACGTCAACCGCCCCGACCTTCAGATTCTGGGGCTGTTTGATTACTTTGACGCCCGCCGGATCCAGGTGATGGGAAAGGCGGAAATCACCTATATCATGAAACTCAGCGAGGCCAGACGAACCAAGGTGTTCGACGACCTGTTTTCCTACTCCATCCCGGCACTGGTGATTGCCCGGAATATCGAATGCCTGCCGGAGTGTCTGGAATGCGCCAGAAACCATGGGCGCACCCTGCTGCGGACGCCGGAAAAGACGGCGGATTTTACCAGCCACACCATGGAGTACCTCAGCAAGGAACTGGCGCCCTGCATCACCCGCCACGGCGTGCTGCTGGACATTTACGGCGAGGGCGTGATGATCACCGGCGATTCCGGCGTGGGCAAGAGTGAGGCCGCCATTGAACTGGTCATGCGGGGACACCGCCTTGTGGCGGACGACGCCGTGGAGATCCGCCGGATTGCGGATCGTCTGGTAGGCACGGCGCCGGAGGTCATCCGGAACTACATTGAACTGCGGGGCATCGGCGTCATTGACATCCGGCAGCTGTTCGGTATGCGGGCGGTGATGCCGGAATCCCAGATCGACCTGATTGTGGAGTTTGAGCCATGGGACAATGAAAAGGTCTATGACCGGCTGGGCATTGAGGATCGGTTTGTTGACATTCTGGGAAAACAGGTGTCCTGCGTGACGGTGCCTATCCGTCCCGGACGGAATCTGGCCAGCATTGTGGAGGTGGCGGCGCTGAACAACCGTCACCGGAGATACGGCTACAACGCCGCAGAGGAACTGGCCCGGAAGGTGGATCTCCGGGCGGATCTGGGCAGCGGCAGGGAAGGGCGGTAACGCATGGACATCGGAATCGATGTGGGCGGCACCAACCTGCGGGCAGGGGTCGCCGACGGGCAGGGGCACCTGCTCTCCCGGGTGTCCGTGCCGGTGGGCACCGAAAAAAGCCCGGAGATTCTGATTCGCCGTCTGGCGGAGCTGGCGAAGAAGGCCGCGGAAGAGGCCGGAATCCCGGAGGAGGAAATTCAATCCGTGGGCGTGGGGATTCCCGGCGCGGTGTCGGAGGGAGAGATCCTCTACACCTGCAACCTGCCCCTGCGGAATGTCCCTTTTGAGCGGGTGTTCCGGGCATATTTCGACCGGCCGGTGTATCTGGAAAACGACGCCAACTGCGCGGCGGCGGGAGAATGGCTGTACGGCGCCGGCAGAGGCACGGAGAATTTTGTCATGATTACTCTGGGCACCGGTCTGGGCGGCGGCTTTATTCTCAACGGGAAGCTGTACGCCGGCGGCGGTATGGCCGGGGAAATCGGGCATATGGTGATCCGGCAGGACGGGGCGGCCTGCGGCTGCGGCCGCCGGGGCTGCTGGGAGGCATACTGCTCCGCCACCGGACTGATCCGCCGGACACGGGAAACCATGGAAGCCCATCCGGAGAGCCTGCTGAACCGGATGGCGGCGGAGAGGGGCACCGTGGAGGGCCGCACGGCCTTTCAGGCTGCGGCGCAGGGAGATCCGGCGGCGCTGGCGCTGTGCCGCGCCTATGCGGAGGATCTGGCAGCCGGGCTGACCAGCCTTGTGAACATTCTGGATCCGGAGACTGCCGCCATCGGCGGCGGTGTGGCAGGGGCGCCGGAAGCGCTTCTGCTGGAACCTGTCCGGGAGCTGGTGGCACGGGAGTGCTACGGCCGCCATGTCGGCCGGGTGCCCCGGATTGTCACGGCGGAACTGGGAGGCGACGCCGGCCTGATGGGGGCGGCATCTCTGAGGCGCCTGCGGGGAATTTGATGGAAGGAGCGTCCTATGGATTGGACAGTTCAGTTTGATGAAGCGGTGGGACGGTATCTGCCGGATCTGGAAGTCCTCCGGGAGGAACCCATGAGCCGGCACACCACCTTCCGCATCGGCGGCCCCGCAAGGCGGATGGCCTTCCCCACCAGCCGGGAGCAGCTGGTGCTGCTGGTGAATTTTGCCCGGGACAGCGGCGCGGAGCCGCTGGTCATCGGCAACGGCAGCAATCTGCTGGTGCCGGACGAAGGGCTTGACCGGCTGGTGATTGACACCTCCGTCCACCTGAACCGGGTGGAGCCGGGGGAAGACGGCACCCTTACGGCGGACGCCGGTGCCACTCTGGCACGGACGGCGGATCTGGCCTGCCGGCTGGGGCTGACGGGGCTGGAATTTGCCCACGGCATCCCCGGCACGGTGGGGGGCGGCGTCTGCATGAACGCCGGCGCCTACGGCGGCGAGATGAAGCAGGTGCTGCGCCGGGCGGCGGTGCTGTTCCCGGAGGAGGGCGTCCGAACCCTTTCCTGTGAGGAACTGGAACTGGGCTACCGCCACAGCCTGCTGACGGAGCGGCCGGAGGCGGTGGTACTGTGGGCGGAATTTGCCCTGACAGCCGGAAATCCGGAAGAAATCCGGGAAACCATGCGGGAACTGATGAACCGGCGCAGAGCCAGCCAGCCGCTGGAATGGCCCAGCGCAGGCAGCACCTTCAAGCGGCCGGAGGGGTATTTTGCCGGCACGCTGATTGACCAGTGCGGCCTGAAGGGGCTGACGGTGGGAGGCGCGCAGGTATCGGAAAAGCACGCAGGCTTTCTCATCAACCGGGGCGGCGCCACCTTTGCGGACATGACGGAACTGATTCGGCAGGTGCAGCAGCGGGTGCTGGAACAGACCGGCGTTCGGCTGGAGCCGGAGGTCAAAATCGTAAGATAAGCGGGTGATTGTATGGAAATCCTCATCATTTCCGGCCTGTCCGGCGCAGGAAAAAGCCGGGCGGCCTCCTTCCTTGAGGACATGGGCTTTTATATTGTGGACAATATGCCTGCGGCCATGATTCTGAAATTCGCGGAGTTCTGCGCCGGCGGCAGCCAGCGCTACGACCGGGTGGCGCTGGTGTACGACGTCCGCACCGCCAACAGCCCCACGGAACTGTTCGGCGTGCTGGATGCCCTGAAGGACAGCGGCGGCGTGTGCAGTCTGCTGTTTCTGGAGGCAGAGCCGGAAACCATCATCAAACGCTATAAGGAAACCCGCCGCCGCCATCCCCTGATGAAGCAGGCGGACTCTCTGGAAAAGGCGGTGCGGGAGGAACGTGCCATGATGGAGCCTCTGCGGCAGCGGGCGGACTACATCATCGACACCACCCATCTCTCCACCGCCCAGCTCCGGGGGGAACTGCTGCGGAATTTCGGCAGCGGAACGGTGGAAAAGGGGGGCATGAGCATCAGCGTCACCTCCTTCGGCTTCAAGTACGGACTGCCCATGGAGGCGGATCTGGTGTTTGACGTCCGCTTCATGCCCAATCCTTACTACATACAGGAACTGCGGGAAAAAACGGGGCTGGACAGGGAAGTGGCGGACTATGTGTTCTCCTTCCGCCAGACCCATGACTACATGGACAAGCTGCGGGATCTGCTGGCCTTTACCCTGCCGCTGTACGCGGAGGAGGGGAAGACGGAACTGGTGATTGCCGTCGGCTGCACCGGCGGGCACCACCGCTCCGTGGCCGTGACTCATGCGCTGGCCGGGGATATCCGGGATCTGGGCTACCGGGTTCGGGAGAATCACCGGGATATGAACCGGTAAGCTGCCGGGAAAGGAGGACGGAATGTCCTTTTCCTACGATACGAAAAACGAACTGTGCCGCCTGCCGGTGCAGAAGCTGTGCTGCGCCCGGGCGGAGGCTTACGGCATCCTGCTCTACTGCAACACCTTCAGCGCCGCAGAGGTGCGGATTATTACGGAAAATCCCAACTTCGCCACCCGGCTGCCCAAGCTGTTCCGGCGAGCCTTCAACCTGTCCTTTGACCGCCAGCCGGAGAAGACGCAGGAGGAGGGAAAGCGGGTCTTCCAGATTACGGAGCGGAAGAAGCTGGATCACATCATCAACCTGCTGGGCTTTGACCCCCGGCAGAATCTGGTGCTCCACATCAACTTCGCGCTGGTGGAGGAGCCATGTGACCGGGCGGCGTTCCTGCGGGGGGCGTTCTTCGCCGGAGGCAGCATTACCGACCCCCAGAAGCGCTATCATCTGGAACTGACTACCTCCCACCAGCAGGTGAGCCGGGAACTGGAATCCCTGCTGGTGGAGTGCGGCTATCCGCCCAAAAGCGTCAGCCGCAGCGGCAGCTCCATCACCTATTTCAAGCAGAGCGACCAGATTGAGGATTTCCTGACCCTCATCGGCGCCCCGGTGGCGGCCATGAACCTCATGACCGCCAAGCTGGAAAAGGATCTGCGGAACAGCGTCAACCGCCGGCTCAACTGCGACAGCGCCAATCTGGACAAGTCGGTGGAGGCGGCGCAGGAGCAGATGGAGGCCATCCGGAGGTTACAGGCGGCGCAGCTGCTGGAGCAGCTGCCGGACAAATTGCAGGAGACGGCGGCGCTGCGGCTGGAATACCCGGAACTGAGCCTTTCGGAGCTGGCGGCGGAGTTCGACCCGCCGGTGAGCAAATCCTGCCTGAACCACCGGTTGCGGAAGCTGCTGGAACTGGCGAAGGATCTTGCCGGATAAAAGAGCAACAACGAGAAAGAAGGAAGAGAAAATGGATCGGTGTGAACTTGCTGTGCAGTACCACCACAGCGGATATAACTGCGCCCAGAGCGTTCTGGCGGCCTTTGAGGATCTGACGCACATGGACGAGACGACGGCCTTTGCCGTCTCCGGCGGACTGGGCGGCGGCGTGGGCGCCACCCATCAGGAACTGTGCGGCGCCGCCAGCGGCGCAGTGATGGTTCTGGGGCTGCTGCACCCCTTTACCGATGGCGCGGATGCCACCGGCAAGCGGCGGGTCTACGGACAGGCCAAAGAGTTTCTGCACCGGTTTCAGGCGCGCTTTGACGGCCTGAGCCGCTGCGGGGATCTGCTGGCGGCCCGGATTGAGCCTACGGAGGAAGCCACCCCTGCCGCCCTCCGCCTGGGGGTGGACAAGCACTGCGACATCCTGATTGTCACTGCCGTGGAGGTGGTGGAGGAGATGCTGGCAGAGGAAAAACCGGTTTGAACAACAGGAGGAGCCTATGAAAAACAAGCGGCCCATGGGCGCCGTCAGGGCGCTGACCATGACAAAAATTCTCTTCTGGAGCGGCTTCGGCCTGATGCTGCTGGGCATGGCCCGCGTCTCCGGCATGGACCGAGGGGAAGCGCTGGCGCAGGGACTGGCTTTTCTGGGGCTTCTGGTCTGCTTCGGCGGGGTGGGCTTCGGCTTCTGGAAGGTGCGCTGCCCCTACTGCGGAAAGTCCCTGATGGCAGGGGGGCGGATTCCTTCCCACATCCCCAATTTCTGCCCGGAGTGCGGAAGAGATCCCCGGGATTTTGACGAAAAATGATGTAAAGCATTTTTACTTTATTCGGATTGATTTATAAGGATTTTTCCTGAAATATTAGCGAAAAGGAACAGGAGATGCTCTATGGCCTTCACCCATCTGCACGTCCATACGGAGTTCAGTCTGCTGGACGGCTTCTGCAAAATCAAGGAACTGCCGGGGGTGGTGAAGTCCATGGGACAGACTGCCTGCGCCATTACGGATCACGGCGTCATGTACGGCGTCATCGACTTCTACCGGGCCTGCAAGGCGGAGGGCATCAAGCCCATCATCGGCTGCGAGGTCTATGTGGCGCCGCAGGGGCGCACCCGGTTGGACAAGGTTCACGAATTTGACAGCGAAAGCCGCCATCTGGTGTTACTGTGCGAAAATGAGGAGGGCTACCGGAACCTCTCCTACATGGTGTCCCTTGCCTGGACGGAGGGGTTCTATGTGAAGCCCCGCATTGACCAGAATCTCCTGCGGGAGCATTCCGGGGGGCTGATTGCCCTGTCTGCGTGTCTGGCAGGGGAAATCCCCCGCCGCCTGCGGAACGGGGAATACGAAAACGCCAAAGCCTACGCCATGGAAATGGCGGAACTGTTCGGCCCGGAGCGGTTCTATCTGGAATTACAGGATCACGGCATCCGGGATCAGAAAATCGTGAACCAGTCCATCCTGAAAATCCATCAGGAAACCGGCATCCCCATGGTCTGCACCAACGATGCCCATTACCTCCGGAAGGAGGACGCCGAAGCCCACGACATCCTGCTGTGCATCCAGACCGGCAAAACCGTGGACGACGAAAACCGGATGCGCTATGAGCCGCAGAACTTCTACCTCCGCAGCGAGGCGGAAATGGAGGCGCTGTTCGGCGGCTATGAGGGCGCCCTTGCAAACACGCAGAAGATTGCGGAGATGTGCAATCTGGAGTTCACCTTCGGCAAGTACCACCTGCCGGAGTTCAAGCTGCCGGAGGGGTACGACAGCTTTTCCTACCTGAAAAAGCTGTGCGACGAGGGGTATCAGGCACGATACGGCGAGGACGACCGGTACCGCGGCCAGCTGAAATACGAGCAGGACATGATTGAGAAAATGGGCTTTACCGACTATTTCCTCATTGTGTCCGACTTCGTGCGCTACGCCAAAAGCGTGGGCATCCCGGTGGGGCCGGGGCGGGGCAGTGCGGCCGGCTCCATGGTCAGCTACTGCCTGAGCATC
Source organism: uncultured Dysosmobacter sp. (assembly GCA_934636905.1). Lineage (GTDB taxonomy): Bacteria > Bacillota > Clostridia > Oscillospirales > Oscillospiraceae > Oscillibacter. Next base: position 22,857 of record CAKUBJ010000016.1, read on the forward strand.
ACGGACATCGACCCCATGAAGTACAGCCTGTACTTTGAGCGCTTCCTGAATCCGGAGCGGGTGAGTATGCCGGATATCGACATGGATTTCGGCGATACCCGCCGGGGGGAGGTGGTGGACTACGTCCGCCGGAAGTACGGGGACGACCATGTGGCGCAGATTGTCACCTTCGGCACCATGGCCGCCCGGGGCGTCATCCGGGACGTGGGGCGGGTGATGAATATGCCCTACGCCGACGTGGACGCCATTGCCAAGCTGGTGCCCAACACCCTGCACATCACCCTCAACGACGCCCTGCGGCTTTCCAAACAGCTCAGCGACCTCTATGACGCCGATGAGAAGGTGAAAAAACTCATCGACACCGCCAAGGCGCTGGAGGGGATGCCCCGCCACGCCTCCACCCATGCCGCCGGCGTGGTGATTACCCGGAAGCCGGTGTACGAATATGTGCCCCTGGCCAAAAACGACGAATCCGTGGTCTGCCAGTACATCATGACCACGCTGGAAGAGTTGGGCCTGCTGAAAATGGACTTTCTGGGTCTGCGGAACCTGACGGTGCTGGACGACGCCGTGAAGATGGTGCAGACCCGCCGGCCGGACTTCACACTGGCGGACATCCCGGAGGGGGACCCGGAAACCTACAAAATGCTCTCCGACGGCAAGACCGTAGGGGTGTTCCAGATGGAGTCCACCGGCATGACCGGCGTCTGCGTGGGGCTGAAGCCCCAGAACATTGAGGACATTACCGCCATCATCGCACTGTACCGTCCCGGCCCCATGGATTCCATCCCCAAGTTCATCGCCTGCAAGCACGACCCCGGAAAGGTCAGCTACATCATCCCCCAGCTGGAGCCGATTCTGTCCGTCACCTACGGCTGCATCGTCTATCAGGAGCAGGTGATTCAGATTTTCCAGCAGCTGGCGGGCTACACCCTGGGACAGGCGGATATGCTCCGCCGTGCCATGAGCAAGAAGAAGGCCAAGGACGTGGCCAAGGAGCGGGAGGCCTTCCTCCACGGCGACCCTGCCCGGGGAATCCGGGGCTGCGAGGCCAACGGCATTGCCCCGGCGGACGCCGAGAAAATCTACGATGAGATTTTCGCCTTCGCCAACTACGCCTTCAATAAGGCTCACGCCGTGTCCTACGCCATGGTGGCCTATCAGACGGCGTATTTCAAGTGCCACTTTACAAGAGAATATATGGCGGCGCTGCTGACCAGCGTGCTGGATAACTCCGACAAGGTGTCCGGCTACATCGGGGAGTGCCGGGAGTGCGGCATTGCCCTGCTGCCGCCGGACATCAACCGCTCCGCTGACCGCTTCACCGTGGAGGAGGGGGGCATCCGGTTCGGGATGGCGGCCATCAAGAACATCGGCCGGGGCTTCATTCAGGCGGTGATGCGGGAGCGGGAGCGCGCCGGTGATTTTACCTCCCTGTACGATTTTTGCAGCCGCATGAACGGCAGCGAAATGAACAAGCGGGCGGTGGAAAACCTGATTCGCTCCGGCGCCTTCGACTCTCTGGGGGCGAAGCGCTCCCAGCTGATTCGGGTCTATGAAACGGTGATGGACTCCGTGGCCGCCCAGCAGCGGGACAATGTGGAGGGGCAGATGGACTTCTTCTCCATGGCTGCCGGAACCTCTGATGCGGCAGCGACTGTAAAGGAGATTCCCCTGCCGGATATTCCGGAGTATGCGCCGGAGGAGCTGATGACCATGGAGAAGGGCTCCACCGGGCTGTACCTCTCCGGCCACCCCATGGATCACTACCGGGACGTCGTGCGGAAGCTGAATGCCCCGGCCATCGTTTCCATCCTGAACGATTTCGCGGGAGAGGGCGGGCCGGAGCGCTTTGCCGACGGCCAGCGGATTACCATTGCCGGGGTCATCACCTCCAGCAAGACAAAGACCACCAAAAACAACAGCCTTATGGCCTATGTGACGGTGGAGGACGACACCGCCTCCATGGAACTGCTGTGCTTCAGCCGGGTGCTGGAAGCCTGCGGCGCCTACATGAAGGAAAATCAGGCGGTGGTGGTAAAGGGGCGGCTGTCCGTCCGGGACGAGAAAGCCCCTCAGATTATGTGCGACTCCATCTACCCCCTGACCACAGCGGACGGCGGCGCTCCCGAGCCGCAGCCGAAGCAGGAAATGCCGGGGGAGACGCTGTTCCTGAAGTTCCCCGCCATGGACGACCCGTCGGTGCGCCACATGAAGCTGGTGTTCCGGATGTTCCCCGGGAAGGACACCGTGAAAATGGTGATGGCGGACACCCGGAAGGTCTACGCCACCCGGGCGCTGCTGCATCCGGCGCTGGTGGAGGAGGCAAGGGAGACGCTGGGCAGCGAAAACGTAGTGGTGAAATGAGCGCTGCCGGGGAGGGGAGCAGGATGGAAAAGAAGCAGGGGCATTTTTTCCTGATTTACACCATGGCAGCCCTCATCGGCGTGGGACTGCTGATTGCCGGACAGCAGATTTGCAGGGACAGAGTCCGGGAGAAGCACGACCGGGCCTATCTGGAAGCGGCGGCATCCGCGCTGGAAGCCCGGGGAGTGCAGTGCGGACTGCGGGATGTGGAGGTGGTTTATGACCCGGATTCCCGGAGTTATTGGAGAGTGCAGCACATGACCGTCCGCTGCTCCAATCTGAATGACATCTCCTATGGGCAGATTCTCTGGATTGAGCAGGAACTGAACGACGTAATCCCTGACCGCAGGGATTATGACACGGATCTGGGGATCCTGCTGGAGGACTTTGTGTGCGGCGAAGACGTCTATACGGTATATCACTATTCCCGCTCGCTTTACAAAAACGACAGATGGGTTTATGACGACCCGTTTGCTTACCCCACCCCAACGACCGGTTCGGAAGCGGAAAAGCCGGCGCAGCCGAAGCAGGAGAGCGGCACGTCCCGCCGCCCCTATGTGCCGCCGGCCCGGGAGGCGGATCCCTATGACGCGGCGGATTTCAGCAGCCCCGAGGATTTTTACGACGAGCACTACGACGATTTCTTCAGCTATGAGGACGCGGAAACCTACTGGCAGGAATACGGGGATTGAGGAGATTGAAACAGACAGGACAGCCCTCCGGCGAAAGCCGGAGGGCTCAGCGTGTCGAAAAAGTCTTTTCGCCCCGCTGAGTCAGTTTTCAGAACTTTATAAAGTTCTGAAAACTATAGATTTTAATGGCGCAGGACACCCTTCTTGGGTTTCCCGCGCACACCCTTCCTTACCGCCGCAGAAAACTCACCACTTTATCGACAGTCTCAGCCCTCCGGCGAAAGCCGGAGGGCTGTCTGCTTGTGGGGAGACTGAAAATCTGACACGGCGGAGAGGCGGAGAACCACGGCAAGAGCCGCGCCGCAGCCTACCGCGCCAGATAGGCCTCCATGTCAAAGGGCTGCAGGAGGGTGGAGGCCTTCAGATACAGGGGATGATGGGGGTGCCCGGATTTCAGAAGCGGTCCGGCGGTGAACCAGTGGGCGCCGGCGGCCTGCCCGTCGGCGGCGAAGTCCCGCATACAGTCCATCAGATAGCCCCGCTTTTCGATGATGTTTCCCCACGCGGCCCAGAGGGCAGGGCGCTCTGAAAGGGACAGCAGATAGCGGAAGGCCTTCCGGTTTTCGGCGTGGAGGGCGGCGTTGCAGACCGGTTCCATGTCGTCGGGACGGGTGGCCCGCTGAGCGTAGACGTTGAACATGAGGAAGCTGTCATAGCCGTTGTTCAGGGCAATCCGCTGGGCGGACTGCAAAGTGGGATCCAGTGCGTCCGGCGCGGCGGTGGAGGGGTTGATCCCGATGCAGATCAGGGGCTTCCTCCCCCGGGTTCCCAGAATGTAACGGTATTCGGAATAGGTGTTGGGTACATAGAGCCAGCGGTTCACGTCGTAGTCCGGGGAAGGGCGCAGGGCGGCCTCCAGCGCCGGCTGGAAGGGCTCCAGCACGGCGGTATCCGTGGTTCCTTTGGGGATGTGGGGCATGGGAAACACTCCTTGTTGCGGTATTGGGCAGATGCGCCGGAAAGGCGGCGCTCCGCATGGGTATGATTGTAGCATGGCGGCGAAAAAAAGGCAATCGGGTCTGTTTTTGCCGGAGGGTTTGTGGTACACTGAGAAAAACGGCTTCGGCAGGAGGATGTTATGCTGACGATTTTGATTGGCCGGGCGAAAACGGGAAAATCGGAGCAGGTGCTGCGGCGGATGGCGGAAGCGGGAGAGGGCGGACGGCAGATTCTGCTGGTGCCGGAGCACGCCTCCCATCAGGCGGAGGTGGATGTCTGCCGCGCCTGCGGCGACGGTGCCAGCCGCCACGCGGAGGTGCTGAGTTTCCGCCGGCTGGCCGAGCGGGTGCTGAGCATCACCGGCGGCATTGCCGACGTGACGCTGGACAACGGCGGCAAGCTGCTGACCCTTCAGCGGGCGCTGCTGGAAACGGCGCCTCAGCTGAAGGTGTACCGGAAGCCGTCCCGGAAGGCGGGATTTCTGGAGCAGATGCTGGCGCTGTTTGATGAACTGCGGTGCTATGAGGTGACGCCGGAACTGCTCTGGCAGCAGGCACAGGACATCGGCGGCGCCTCCCACGACAAGCTGGTGGATCTCAGCCTGCTGTACGCCGCCTACGAGGCGCGGCTCTGCCGCCCCGGCCTGGACGCCCGGGATCGGATGAGCAAGCTGTGTGACCATCTGGAGGAGTCCGGCTACGTCCGGGGGAAGGACGTTTTCATCGACGGCTTCACCTACTTCAATGCCCAGGAGCGCCGGGCGCTGACAGTGTTCCTCCGTCAGGCCCGCTCCGTCACCGTGACGCTGCTGGGGGAGGTGGGCAGCCGGGAGGAGATTTTCCAGCCCTCCCTGAAAACCATGCAGATGCTGGAACGGCTGGCGGAATCGGAAAATATATCCGTAAAGATAGAATCCTTTACAGATAACGGAACATCGGCACTTCAGCATCTGGAACGCTTCTTTTTCAGGGAGGCTGCCCCCTATGAGGGGGACAGTTCCGCCATCAGAATCCGGGAGGCCTCCACGGCCTATGCCGAGGTGGAGCAGACGGCGGCTGACATCCGGCGGCTGCTGGCGGCGGGGAAGTGCCGCTGCCGGGACATCACCGTGGCGGCACGGAACATGAGCGAGTATATGGACACCATCGAAACGGTGTTTGAACGCTACGGCATTCCGGTTTATCTCAGCCGCCGCAGCGACATTCTGGAAAAGCCAGTGCTGAGCCTGCTGACCGGCGTGCTGGCCTCCATATCCAACGGTTTTGAATATGAGGATATGTTCCGCTGGCTGAAAACCGGACTGGCGGGTCTGACGCCGGAGGAATGCGACCTGCTGGAAAACTATGTCCTGAAATGGGAGATTCACGGGCAGATGTGGCTGCGGGACGTGGACTGGACGGAGAATCCCGACGGCTATGGAGCGCCCTGGAACGACCTGCGGCAGCAGCGTCTGGAGCGGGTCAACGGCCTGCGGCGTCGGATTCTGGGGCCGCTGCGCCGCCTGACGGAGGGGCTGAAGGCCGGCGTCACCGCCCGGGATCACGCGGAGGCGCTGTACGGCTTCATGGAGGAACTGGGGCTGGAGGCCGCGCTGACGGAACGGATGCAGCGGCAGGCGGAGGCCGGACGGCTTCAGGAGGCGGAGGAAACCGCCCAGCTGTGGGAGATCCTCTGCGGCGTGCTGGATCAGTTTGTGGAGATTCTGGGAGAGGAGCGCTTCGGCAGCGAAGAGTTTGAGCGGCTGTTCCGGCTGGTGCTGACCCAGTACAGCGTGGGCACCATCCCGGTGTCGCTGGATCAGGTGTCCGTCAGCGAGATTACCCGGAACGACCGGCACACCACGAAATACCTTTTCCTGCTGGGGGCCAACGACCATGTGCTGCCGGATCCCGGCCAGAGCGGCGGCCTGCTGAATGAGGATGACCGGCAGGAACTGGCGCTGCGGGGCATCGAACTGGCGCCCACCGGCATGGAGCGGATGGGGGTGGAGCTGCAGAACCTCTACGCCGCGCTGGCGCAGCCCACCGAAGGGCTGACGGTCAGCTATCCGGTGACGGACGTTTCCGGCGGTGAACTGCGGCCGGCCTTTGTGCTGGAACGGCTGCGTCTCCTTTTCCCCCGGCTGCGGCTGGAACGGGAGCCTGCCGGCAGGGAATATCGCTTTACCGCCCCGGCGCCTGCCATGGAAATGGCGGGGCAGATGCCGGGAAGCCCCCTCTGGCAGTTCCTCCGCCGGGATGGGGACAATGCCCGGCGGCTGGACGCCATGGAGCGCGCCGCCGCTGCCCGGCGGGGGAGGCTGTCACCGGCTGCCGTGGAGGCCGTCTACGGCCGGCGCATTTCCATGACCGCCTCCCGGCTGGAACGACTGCGCTCCTGCCACTTTGCCTACTTCATGGAATACGGCCTCCGGGCAAAGCCCCGGGAGCCGGCGGCCTTTGACGCCCCCCAGATTGGCACCTTCCTCCACTATCTGCTGGAAAACGTCACCCGGGATGTGCTGGCGCAGGGCGGCTTTGCCGCCGTGGACAATGCACTGCTGCACCGTCTGACGGAGCGGTATATTGACCGGTATGTGGAGCAGGAACTGCACAATTTCCAGAACCGGAATGCCCGGTTCCGGTATCTGTTCCGGCGGCTGCGGAATACCGCTTTCGCAGTCATTGACCAGATTGCCGAGGAACTGCGGCACTCGGATTTCGTCCCCATGGCCTTTGAACTGTCCTTCGGCGGGAAGGACGGCACCCTGCCGGCGGTGACCGTCTCCCTGCCTGACGGCGACCTGCGGGTAGGGGGCAAGGTAGACCGGGTGGACGGCTGGATTCAGGACGGCAGGCTGTACCTCCGGGTGGTGGACTACAAGTCCGGCAGAAAGAAGTTTGACCTGGCCAACGTCCGCATGGGACTGGACATTCAGATGCTGCTGTACCTCTTTGCCCTGCAAAAGGAGGGAAAACAGTATTTCGGACGGGAAATCGAGCCGGCGGGGGTGCTGTATCTCCCGGCGCGGGATGAAATCCTCAGCATGGAGCGGAATGTGACGCCGGAGGCGCTGGAAAAGGAGCGGGAGAAGACTCTGAAGCGCTCCGGGCTGCTGCTGGCGGAGCCGCAGGTTTTGCAGGCCATGGAGCATGAGGCGCTGACGGAGCCGCATTTCCTGCCCCTGCGGGTGAACCGCAGCGGGGAGCTTTCCGGCAGCATCGCCTCCGCCGCCCAGCTGGGGCGGCTGGGGAACTATGTGGACAGGCTGCTGCACCAGATTTCGGAGGAACTGCGCGGCGGCAACATCGACGCAGACCCCTGCTGCCACAGCGAGGAGGACACCCAGTGCCGCTTCTGCGACTGGGCGCCGGCGTGCCACTTCCGGGACGGACATGACCGGGACCATCTGCGGTACATCCTGCCGGTGAAGCCGGAGGCGTTCTGGCAGGAACTGGAGGAAGGAGAGGGTGACGGATGGCAAAGCTGAATCTGACGGAGCAGCAGCAAGCCGCGGTGGAAAACCGGGGCGGCAGCCTGCTGGTTTCCGCCGCCGCCGGCTCCGGCAAGACGAAGGTGCTGGTGGAGCGGCTGTTCCGGTATGTGACGGAGGAGCACTGCCACATGGACGACTTCCTGATGATTACCTACACCAAAGCCGCCGCCGCTGAACTGCGGAGCAAAATCGCGGCGGAACTGTCCCGGCGTCTGGCGGAGAACCCCGGTGACCGGCACCTTCGCAGGCAGCTGCTGCGGGTCTATCAGGCGGACATCAAAACGGTGGACGCCTTCTGCACGGCGCTGCTGCGGGAAAACACCCATCTGCTGGCTCGGGAGGGGGAGCGGTACTCCCTGACGCCGGACTTCCGGGTGCTGGACGAAAACGACGCGAAACTCCTGCGGCAGCGGGTGCTGGAACGGGTGCTGAGCCGGTTCTACGAGGAGTTGGATGAGGGCGGCGCCCTGCTGGCGGACACGCTGGGTGCCGGACGGGACGACGGCGCGCTGGTGTCGCTGGTGCAGGAAACCTTTGAAAAGCTGCAGAGCCACGCCTACCCCGCCATCTGGCTGGAACGGAACCGGGGAGTCTGGGAGAATCTTTCAGGGGATTTCAACGACACCCCCTATGCCGATGCCCTGCTGGAAACCGTCCGGCGGAAGGGACTGCACCACATGACGGCCTTGCGGAAGGCGGCGCTGTCCACGGAGGGCGGCGCCCTGTACAAGGGGTTCGGGGAACGGTTCCTGACGGCCGGCCGCAGCTTTGCACCGCTGGCGGCGTCCCGGAACTGGGAAGCCGCCCGGGACTCTCTGGCGCATCTGGAATTTCCCCGTCTCGCCACCCCTAAGGGGATGAAGGACGACCCGGAGGTTCTGCGGCTGAAAAAGCTGTGGGAGGGCGCCAAGGATACGGCCAGGAAGCTGGAAGCCATCCTGTCCGTCACCGGGGAGGAGGCCATGGAGGACCTGCGTGCCATGGCGCCGGCCATGACGGCGCTGCTGAAGCTGACGGCAGACTTTGCAGCGGCCTACCGCACGGAAAAACTGCGGATGAACTGCGCCGATTTCTCCGACCAGGAGCATCTGGCGCTGGAACTGCTGACCGACGGTGACGGCGCCCCCACGGAGCTGGGGCGGCAGGTGTCGGGGCGCTACCGGGAGATTCTGGTGGACGAATATCAGGACACCAACGAGGTGCAGAACGCCATTTTCCGGGCGGTGTCCCGGGAGGGGAAGAACCTCTTTACCGTGGGGGACGTGAAGCAGAGCATTTACCGCTTCCGGCTGGCGGATCCCACCATTTTCCTTGAAAAGTACCGGCGGTTTGCCCCTGCCGGAGAGGCGGAGGAGGGGGAGGAGCGGAAAATCCTCCTGACCCGGAACTTCCGCTCCCGGCAGGAGATTCTGGACGCGGCGAATTTCGTCTTTTCCAATACCCTGTCCGTGGACATGGGGGAGATGGAGTACGGCGAAGAGGAGTCCCTCCACTTCGGCGCCGCCTACTACCCGCCCCGGAGGGACTGCGACACGGAGTTCCACCTGATTGCCGCCCGGCAGAAGTCGGCAGAGGAGGACAGGCCGGTGAAAAAGCTGACGGCGGAGGCACGGTTCACCGCCGGGCGGATCCGGCAGATGCTGGACGAGGGATACCCCGTCACCGGGGAGGACGGCGTCCTGCGCCCCTGCCGTCCGGAGGACTTCGTGATTCTGATGCGCTCCCCCGGCAGCCGTGCCGCCGCCTATGCCCATGCCATGGCGGAGCAGGGGGTGCCCTGCGCCCTTGAGGAAAGCGGCGGCTTCTTCCAGCGGGTGGAAATCGCGGCGGCGCTGTCCCTCCTTGAAATTATCGACAATCCCCGGCAGGACGTGCCGCTGATTTCCGTGCTGCGCTCCCCGGTGTTCGATTTTTCCCCGGATCGTCTGGCGGAAATCCGGAGCCATGACCGGGAGGGGGATTTCTACGACGCCCTGCTGGCAGACGATGGGGCGGACACGCAGGCGTTCCTCCGCACCCTGACCGCCCTGCGGGAGGCGGCGGGGGATATGAGCGTATCCCGTCTGCTGTGGCACATTTATCACACGCTGGATCTGCCGGGGATTTTCGGCGCCATGGACGAGGGGGCGGTGCGGCAGGAGAACCTGACCGCCCTGACCCGCTATGCCCAGCGGTTTGAAACCAACGGCTTCCGGGGACTGTTTGCCTTTGTGACCCAGCTGCGGCGCCTGCTGGAAAGCGGGCAGGCGCCGGAGGTGCGGACGGCAGGCGGCGGTGCCGGCGGCGTCCGGCTGATGAGCATCCACAAGTCCAAGGGACTGGAATTTCCCATTGTGTTCCTCTGCGACCTCGACCATGCCTTCTCCCGGCAGGATTTTGACACCCCGGTGCTGGTGCATCCGTCACTGGGGCTTGGCCCCCGGTGCATCGACCTGAAGCGGAAAATCCGCTATCCCACCATGGCGCGGCTGGCGCTGGAGGAAAAACTCCGCCGGGAGAATCTGGCGGAGGAACTGCGAATCCTCTATGTGGCCATGACCCGCCCTAAGGAGAAGCTGATTCTGGTGGACGCCCTGTACCACGCGGAAACCCGGCTGAAAAAGCTGGCGGCCTCTGCCGGGTGCCCGGCCATGCCGGAGGCGGTGGCGGAGGGAAAGTGCTTCGGCGACTGGATTCTGCTGCCGCTGCTGTGCCGCCCGGAGGCGGCGCCTCTGCGGGAGGCGGCAGGCACTGGCGTGGACGGGCTGTATACGGGCGATAACAGCCCATGGCAGGTGGTTTTGCATGACAGCAGCGACTTTGCCGCCGTGCCGCAGCGGCGTGTGACGGAGGAAGCGGAAACGGCGGAAGCGGCGGCCTTTGACCCGGCGCTGCTGGCCTTCCAATACCCCTATCAGCGGGAAACCCTGCTGCCGGCCAAGCTGACGGCCACCCAGCTGAAGGGGCGGGCGCTGGACGAGGAAATCGCGGAAAACGCCTATCACACCCCCTATATCCGCCCGCTGTCCCAGCCGAAATTCCGGCGGGAGGACAGAGGCCTTACCCCGGCGGAGCGGGGAACCGCCACCCATCTGGTTCTGCAGTATCTGGATTTGAGAAACGAAGACGTGCCGGGGCAGGTGAAAAAGCTGGAACTGGAGTCCAAGCTGACGCCGGCGCAGGCGGCGGCTGTGGATGTACGGGCGCTGGAGCGGTTTCTGAAGTCCCCGCTGGCGGAGGAACTGCGGCAGGCGGCGGTGGTGGAGCGGGAGTACCGCTTTACCGTGCTGATGGACGCCGCGGACTACGACCCTGCGGCGGCAGGGGAGGACACGATTCTTTTGCAGGGCGTGGCAGACTGCTGGTTCGAGACGCCGGCGGGCATCGCCGTGGTGGATTTCAAGACCGACCGCGTGGGAACGGATGAAGAGGTGAAGCGCCGGGCGGAGCTGTACCGGGGCCAGCTGGAGGCCTATTCTCTGGCGCTGAGCCGGGTGCTGGGAAAGCCGGTGGTGCGGAGGGTGCTGTACTTCCTCTCTGCAGGCGCGTGTGTGGAACTGGCCTGATTCTGCAAAAAAACCGGGATTTCCGAAAAAATGCTTGCAATTTTCTTTTCCGTGTGGTACACTGATTTAGCTTTTGCAGGGGTGAAAGCTCCTGAGAGGTAGTTTTGTACCAGAAAGAGGTGAACGAGAGCAATGAAGGAAGGAATCCATCCCAATTATCAGCAGACTACGATTACTTGCGCCTGCGGTAATGTGATTGAGACAGGTTCTACCAAGAGTGATATCAAGGTGGAAGTCTGCTCGAAGTGTCACCCCTTCTTCACTGGCAAGCAGAAGCTGGTCGATACCGGCGGACGCGTGGCCAAGTTCAACAAGAAGTTCGGTCTGGGCAAGTAAGTCCTCACACTTCGTCACACAAAGCGGTGGTCTGCATCAGACCACCGCTTTTTATTGCTTTTTATTGCGGAATCGGATATACTGGACAGGAAAATGCGGCTTCGGACGGCGGATATGCCGTCCCGGCCTGTAAGGAGAGACACATTTGCTGCAGAAAGAGGAAATTCGAGATCAAGTGGTGCTGGTGGGGCTGAACTCCCCGGTTCTCAAAGAGGACAGCGCCACGGAAGAGAGCATGGAGGAACTGTCCGCGCTGGTGGAGACTGCCGGCGGGGAGGCCGTGGGCATCGTTTTGCAGAACCGGCCTTCCCCGGATCCCCGCACCTTCATCGGCGAGGGCAAGGTGGCGGAGGTGCAGCTGTACTGCGAGAATACCGGGGCGGACATGGTGATTTTCGACAATGACCTGTCCCCCTCCCAGCAGCGGGTGCTGACGGAACTGCTGGGGGTGCAGGTGCTGGATCGCTGTGGGCTGATTCTGGATATCTTTGCCCAGCGTGCCAGAACCAAAGAGGGGCGCTTGCAGGTGGAACTGGCCCAGTACCGGTATCTCCTGCCCCGGCTGATTGGTATGTGGAGCCATCTGGAACGGCAGGGCGGCACCAGCGGCAAAGGCCCCATTGGCTCCAAAGGCCCCGGCGAAACCCAGCTGGAAACCGACCGCCGCCTGATTAACAGGAAAATCGACAAAATCCGGGCGGATTTGGAGGAGGTGCGCCGGGTCCGGGCCACCCAGCGCCAGCAGCGGCAGAAGAACGAGATTCCGGTGGTGGCCATTGTGGGCTACACCAATGCGGGGAAATCCACCCTGCTGAACCAGCTGACCGGGGCGTCCATCCCCGCCAACAACCGCCTGTTTGACACCCTGGATACCACCAGCCGCCTGCTGACGGTCAGCGACACTCTGGACGTGGTGATTTCCGACACGGTGGGCTTCATCCGCAAGCTGCCCCACCAGCTGGTGGAGGCCTTCAAGGCCACGCTGGAGGAACTGGAATACGCCGACCTGCTGCTTCACGTCATTGACGTATCCAACCCGGAATGGCAGCATCAGGCGGAGGTTGTGGAAAACCTGATTGTGGAACTGGGAGCCAGCGAAATCCCCCGGATTGACGTATTCAATAAGTGCGACTGCGTGGAGGCCGGGGATCTGCGCCCCCACGGGGAGGACATCTGCTCCATCTCCGCCCGCACCGGCGAGGGGGTTGACCGCCTGATGGAGATGATTGACCGGCGGCTGGACAAGGGAACCCGCCGGGTGCGGATTCACCTGCCCTATGAGCAGGGGGGACTGCTGGATATGCTGTACCGGGAGGCCAAGGTGGAAGCCGTGGAATACAGCGAGACAATCGACGTGACGGCGGTATGCCCGCCCCGGGTGCTGGGGCGGATTGCGGCCTATACCCCGGACTGGACGCCGCCCAAAGAGGACTGGGAATAAGCATTCAGCGTGTCGAAAAATTTTTTTCACCTCGCTGAACCAGTTTTCAGAACTTTCAAAAGTTCTGAAAACTGTAGATTTTAATGGCGCAGGACACCCTTCTTGGGTTATCTCCGCGCCAAGTGCCGCCGCTTTGCGGCGGTTGCGCTCCGAAACGCGCCTGCGGGCGCAGTCCCGCGCACACCCTTCCTTACCGTTGCGAAAGACTTCCTACTTTATCGACAGTCTCAAACATTCCGAAGAACGGCGCCGCGGCAGCCGAAACAGAAGGAGCCATTTATGACGGAGTATCTCATCCCGTATCAGGACGCGGAAAGCGAATTTACGGAAAAACGCTCCCGCTTCCTCACCCACCTGTACCGGGTGGAAACGGAGGCGGAGGCTCGCGCCCGCATTGAGGAGACGAAAAAGAAATACTACGACGCCCGGCACAACTGCTGGTGCTATCTGATTCGGGAGGGGGGCGTTGTCCGCTATTCCGACGACGGGGAGCCGCAGGGAACGGCGGGACAGCCCATGCTGAACGTGTTTCAGCGGCAGGAGGTCTGGAACGTCTGCTGCGTGGTGACCCGGTACTTCGGCGGCGTGCTGCTGGGGGCAGGGGGGTTGACCCGCGCCTATACAAAGGGGGCATCCGACGCCCTGTCCGCCGCCGGGATTGCCCGGATGGGGCTGTGGACGCTGTGGGATGTGCCCTGCACCTATCCGCTGCTGGAGCGGATGAAGCTGGAGGTTTCCGCCGCCGGCGGCGTGGTGCGGGATACGGACTACGGCGCGGATGTGGTTCTCCACGCGGCCTTCCCCGCCGGTGGGGCGGAGCGGTTCCAATCCCGGCTGACAGAGCTTTCCGCCGGAGGGCTGACCATGACGGCGGCAGGGGAGGAGTTCCTGCCGGGGATCCGGGAAGAGGCCAACTGACAGAAATCCCAAAGTTTCGGTGTTTCGCCTGAAATGATTGCAATTTTTCTTGCATTTTCCACAGACGCTCTGTATAATGCAGGGTTATGATAGACTTTTACAGGAAGGACTGACAGCCATGGCTGACGAAATCAGGAACGCGGCGGCGGAAGCGCCTGAGAGCCGCAATTTCATCCATGCCTTTATTGAGGAGGATATTGCCCCCGGCGGACAGTTTGAGGGCATGACGGTGCACACCCGGTTCCCGCCGGAGCCTAACGGCTACCTCCACATCGGCCACTGCAAGGCGCTGACCATCGACTTCGGCACCGCCGAGAAGTTCGGCGGGCTGTGCAACCTGCGGATGGACGACACCAACCCCACCAAAGAGGATGAGGAGTTTGTGGAGGCCATCAAGGAGGACATCCACTGGCTGGGCTTCGACTGGGGCGACCGCTTCTTCTACGGCTCCGACTATTTTGAGGAGGACTACCGGCAGGCGGTGGGACTTATCAAAAAGGGGCTGGCCTACGTCTGCCAGCTGTCTCCCGAGGAGTTCAAGGCTCACCGGGGGGACATCGGCATCCCCGCTACGTCCCCCTACCGTGACCGTCCCATTGAGGAGAGCCTTGACCTGTTTGCCCGGATGCGGGCAGGGGAGTTCCCCAACGGCGCCATGACCCTCCGCGCCAAAATCGACCTGACCTCCGGCAACTTCAATATGCGTGACCCGGTGATTTACCGCATCAACCATATGCACCATCACCGGCAGGGGGACAAGTGGTGCATCTATCCCATGTACGACTTTGCCCATCCCATTCAGGACGCGCTGGAGGGCATCACCCACAGCCTGTGCTCTCTGGAATTTGAGGCCCACCGCCCCCTGTACAACTGGGTCATCGAGCACTGCGACCTGCCTGCCCATCCCCGGCAGATTGAGTTTGCCCGGCTGGGTATCGACCACACCGTCATGAGCAAGCGGAAGCTGCGGAAGCTGGTGGAGGAGGGCCGCGTCTCCGGCTGGGACGACCCCCGGATGCCCACCCTCTGCGGCCTGCGCCGCCGGGGCTATACCGCCAGATCCATCCGGAATTTCTGCGACCGCATCGGCGTGGCCAAGTCCGCCAACGTGGTGGAGTACGGCTTTCTGGAGCACTGCCTCCGGGAGGACCTGAACGAAACCGCCCAGCGGGTCATGGCCGTGCTGCATCCCGTGAAGCTGGTGATTACCAACTACCCCGCCGGGAAGACGGAAACCGTCACCGTGGAGAATAACCCGGTGGATCCCGCCGCCGGTACCCGGGAGGTCACCTTCTCCCGGGAGCTGTGGGTGGAGGCGGACGACTTCCTGCCGGAGCCTGTGCCCAAGTATAAGCGGCTGTACCCCAATGGCCCGGAGTGCCGTCTCAAGGGTGCCTACGTCATTAAATGCGTGGGCTATGAGACGGACGAAGCAGGGAACGTGACGGAGATCGCCGCGGAGTACGACCCCGACAGCCGGGGCGGCGATCCCGCCGACGGCCGGAAGATCAAGGGCGCCACCATCCACTGGGTGGACGCCGCCACCGCCGTGGATGCCGAGGTGCGGCTCTACGACAACCTGTTCACCGACGCCAACCCCGACGCCGCCGACAAGGACTTTCTGGAGTGTCTGAACCCGGACTCCCTTGTGACCCTGACGGACTGCAAGGTGGAGGCGGGACTGGCCGCCGAGGCTGACCGCTACGCTGCCGGCCACGAGGCGGGGAAGACGGCCCCCGGCTTCCAGTTCATGCGGCTGGGCTACTTCTGTCTGGACAGCCGGGACACGAAGCCCGGCCATCCGGTGTTTAACCGCAGCGTCAGCCTGAAGGAGAGTTTCAAAAAGTGAGCCATAAAAGACCGGCTCTGAGCATTTGCTCAGAGCCGGTATCAGCGTGTCGAAAAAGTCTTTTCGCCCCGCTGAACCAGTTTTCAGAACTTTACAAAAGTTCTGAAAACTGTAGATTTGAATGGCGCAGGACACCCCTCTTGGGTTTCCCGCGCACACCCTTCCTTACCGGTGCGGAAAACTCACCACTTTATCGACAGTCTCACCGGCTCTGAGCATTTGCTCAGAGCCGGTCTTTCAGTCAATATCCAGCGGCTGCTTCAGACTGTAGAAGGTGAAGGTGCCGGTTCCCACAAGGGTGCCGTTCTGGTCGGTGAGCCGCACGTCGCACACGGAGACGGTGGCGCCGTGCTTGCTCTCCCGGGCTTCGGCAATCAGAGTGTCGCCGGCCTTCACGGAGCGCATGAAATTGTACTGGGCGTTCAGGGTTACCGCCTTTTCACCGTAGGCCGCCACGGCGGAGCCGGCGGCATTGTCCGCCATGGTGAAGTACACACCGCCGTGGGCGACTCCCAGCGGGTTCAGATCCTCCTCTGCAATGCGCTTGACGGCTCTGGCAAAGCCGGGGGACAGTTCCGTGATGGTGATGCCCAGCCGCAGGCAGAAGCGGTTGCGGCTGTTGCGGTATTCCAGAATTTTCTGAAGATCCATAGATACCCCCCTGTTGTTTTTCGCTATTCTACACGCTTTTCCGGAAAAGGTCAATACGGATGAGCAGAGAGAAGAAGGAACCTGCCGGGGCTTTCGCCCCGGCAGGTTCCTTTCATCTACAGATGCTTGCGGATGGTGTTGATGGCGCCTTTTTCCAGACGGCTCACCTGTGCCTGAGAGATGCCCACCTCGGCGGAAACCTCCATCTGGGTCTTGCCCTCATAAAAGCGCAGGGAGAGGATGCGCCGCTCCCGGGGATCCAGCCGCTTCAGGGCGTCCTTCAGGGCGATGCGCTCCGTCCAGCGCTCGTCGGTATTCTTTGTGTCGCTGACCTGATCCATGACGCAGACGGCGTCGCCGCCGCTGTCATAGATCGGCTCATAGAGGGATACCGGATCCACAATGGCGTCCATGGCGAACACCACCTCCTCCCGGGGGATGTCCAGCACGGCGGCAATCTGCTCTACGGTAGGCTCCTTCTGGTTCTCCGCCATCAGCCGTTCCCGAACCTGAAGCACCCGGCAGGCGGTGTCCCGCATGGAGCGGGACACCCGGATGGCGCTGTTATCCCGCAGGTACCGGCGGATCTCTCCTGCGATCATGGGCACCCCATAAGTGGAAAACTTTACCGGCTGGGTAATATCGAAGTGGTCAATGGCCTTAATCAGCCCCACACAGCCTACCTGAAAGAGATCGTCCACGCTTTCCCCCCGTCCGGCAAACCGCTGGATCACCGACAGCACCAGCCGCAGATTCCCCTCAATCAGCTGCTCCCGGGCCTGCTTGTCCCCGGATTTGCTGCGGCGGAGCAGCTCCATGGTTTCACTGCTTTTCAACACCTTCAGCTTTGCCGTATTGACGCCTGCAATCTCTACTTTCCCCTGCATATGCCAGCCTCCCCGCCGTTGAACTCGCCATGGGACAGTATGCCCCCGGCGGTTTTTTCCTATACGGGCATTGCCTGCCGTTTCTCACGCATAGGACAGTCCGCCGGCCGCATAGCCTGATTCCGAAGGGAGGCGGCGCGTATGCGGATGCGGGAACTGCGGCGGAAGGAGGTCATCAACATGACCGACGGCGGACGGCTGGGCTTTGTGGGGGATGTGGATTTCCGGATGCCGGAGGGACAGACGGCGGCGCTGATTATTTACGGCCCCGCCCGGTTTTTCGGACTGTTCGGCAGGGGAGAGGAATACTATGTTCCCTGGGACAGCATCCAGCGGGTGGGGGATGACATTATCCTCATTGACAAGCCTGTGCAGCACCGTGACCCGGCGCTGGAACGGAAACGGCGGAAACGGTTCTGAAATCCCATGGGGCGGCACGGAAATTTCGGCTTCATTCCGAAATTTCCGTATTTTTTTTTGGAACCATGCAGCCCCTCGTCAGGCTGCCGCGAGGATAATGTACAATAAATTGCGCAAATTGAAAACCGCATAAAAGAAGACATAGCTTGCAGGCTCTGGTAGAATGAAG
>CAKUBJ010000017.1 GCA_934636905.1 uncultured Dysosmobacter sp.
TGCGCCTTTAGGCGCGGCCTGTCTTAAGCCCTTATAGGGCTTGTGCAAGCCACCCGTTTTACGGGTGGTCTTGACTTCCATTTATAAAGGATTCTGACCATTCCTGCGGACTTATGTTTTGGCGTTGATTTTGGCGCCGCATTTGGGACAGGTGATGACGATTTTCCCCTTTCCCACCGGCACCCGGCAGACAGTGCCGCATTTACAGGTGAAATACCTGTGATCCCGGTCTGCCCGGCGGGCTTTGGCGCTTGCGGCGCTGCTTTTCAGCTTCCAGAACCGGCTCATGAATTTCTGATTTTCCTCCCGCCGTTTGGGAAGGTTTTTGGAAAACATCCGGAACAGGAGATAGACTGCCATGACGGTAATCAGCAGGTCGCCGATCCGTGCCAGCAGGGCAGACTTCGTCACCATGACAAGAAGCGCCCGGAGGATACACAGCGCCAGATACACCCACAGGAGGATCTGATTCATCTGATCCATGCCGTTCCGTCCGTACATGAACCGTGCCACCGCACATCTGAATTTATAGAGCATACGTTTGCTGCCTCTTTCCGCAGACGGCTCCGAAGCCGTCTTTCTGTTTACATGGTTATTTTAACGGAAAGCGCATCATCTGGCAACGGTTTGGCGGCGAAGTTTACAAAAAAGTAATTTCTTTCTGCTGACAGCCGTGGTAAAATAAGGTCAAATCAAAAATACACAAAGGAAGTGTTGGTTTTGGCGAAAAAACAATTCAAGGCGGAGTCCAAACGCCTGCTGGATCTGATGATCAACTCCATCTACACCCACAAGGAGATATTCCTCCGGGAGATCATCTCCAATGCCAGCGACGCCTGCGACAAGCTGTGCTATCAGGCGCTGACGGATGACAGCGTAAAGCTGGCCCGGAAGGACTTCAAAATTGACCTGACGGCGGATAAGGACGCCCGCACCATCACCGTGGCGGACAACGGCATCGGTATGGACAGGGAGGATCTGGAGAACAATCTGGGGGTTATCGCCTCTTCCGGCTCCTATAAGTTCAAGCAGGAAGTAGGGGACGACGCCAAGGACACCGACGTCATCGGCCAGTTCGGCGTGGGCTTCTACTCCGCTTTCATGGTCTGCGATCAGGTGACGGTCCGCACCCGGAAGTTCGGCAGCGACACCGCCTACCAGTGGCAGTCCTCCGGAGCGGACGGCTACACCATCACGGAGTGCGATAAGGAGGCGGCAGGCACCGAGGTCATCATGCACCTGAAGCCCGACACCGACGACGAGCATTACAGCGAGTTTCTGGACGAGTGGAAGCTGAAGGAACTGGTGACGAAATACTCCGACTATATCCGCTTCCCCATCCGCATGGCCGTTACCAAAACCCGGAAGAAGGAGGGCAGCCCCGACGACAAGCCGGAGTATGAGTCCTATTCCGAGGTGGAGACGCTGAACTCCATGGTGCCCATCTGGCAGCGGAAGAAGTCCAGCGTCAAGCCGGAGGAGTACAACAAGTTCTATCGGGACAAGTTCCACGAATATACGGATCCCCAGCGGGTGATTACCGTGTCCGCCGAGGGTGCCGTGACCTATAAGGCACTGCTGTTCATCCCCGGCGAAACGCCCTTCAACTACTACACCAAGGAATACGAGAAGGGTCTGCAGCTCTATTCCAGCGGCGTGCTCATCATGGATAAGTGCGCCGACCTGCTGCCGGAGCACTTCCGGTTTGTCCGGGGCGTGGTGGATTCTCCCGATCTGAGCCTGAACATCTCCCGGGAACTCTTGCAGCATGACCGGCAGCTGAAGGTCATTGCCGCCAATCTGGAAAAGAAAATCCGGAGCGAACTGCTGAAGATGCTGAAGGACGAGCGGGACAGCTACGAAGTTTTCTGGAAGAACTTCGGCCGCCAGATCAAATACGGCATCACCGCCGACTACGGCGCCCATAAGGAACTTTTGCAGGATCTGCTGCTGTTCTACTCCTCCACGGAGAAGAAGCTGGTGACGCTGGACGAGTACGTTTCCCGGATGAAGGAGGATCAGAAGGTCATCTATTACGCCGCCGGTGAAACGGCGGACAGAATCGACCGCCTGCCCCAGTTGGAAGCCCTGAAGGATCAGGGAATGGAGATCCTTTACTTCACCGAGGAGGTGGACGAGTTCGCTGCCCAGATCCTGCACACCTACAAGGACAAGGAGTTCCGCTCCGCCATGGACGGCGCCGCAGAGGAGGGCGCGCAGGAGAAAGCCAAAGAGGAGGCGGACGCCCACAAGGACGTGTTTGCCTTCATGAAGGAAACCCTGGGGGACGAGGTCAGCGAGGTGAAGCCCGCCGTCCGGCTGAAATCCCACCCTGTGTGCCTCACCGCCGGGGAGGGACTCAGCTTCGAGATGGAGAAATACTTCCAGATGATGCAGCCGGACAGCGGCATCAAGGCCCAGCGGATTCTTGAGGTCAACACGGAGCACCCGGTGTTTGCCGCGCTGGAATCCGCCGTCACTGCCGACCCGGAGAAAGCAAAGAAATACACCCGTCTGCTGTACGATCAGGCGCTGCTGATTGCAGGCCTGCCGCTGGAGGATCCCTCCGGCTATACGGATCTGGTGTGCGAGCTGATGAAGTGAGTCTGCTGCCGTATGCTGGAGAAATCGGCACAGAAAAGCAAAGGGAAATCCCACGGAGCCGGATCATCCGATCCGGCTCCTGCCGATAAAACCGCGCCCTCCATGAACACATGGAGGGCGCGGTTTTGTTATGCAATAAAAACCATAGCCGGCCGGGACTGCTCGGCTCCTATTGCCGTCGCGCCCTGCCAACTATGGTTCTATCAGTAATGCAAACCGGAATGTCAATCGATAGATTTCTCAGAGAAAAGCCCATCACCGGTAACGGCTCTTCCGCTCGGGAGAGCGGCGCTCTAAATGGTGACAGGCTTTCTGCGGATACAGTATCACAGCCGGGGAAATCCGTCAAGGAGAGGTTTTCCCTGAAAAGCGATAGTACCCGATGGGATTGCGGATTTCTGCGTCCGGGTATGACGCACGCCGGCGCAGATTGGAATATCGGAGCGTTTCCCGGTCAAACGCATCCCTGGCCGCATCAGCCGGCGGGGAAGAGAATATCCTTTGCCACC
Organism: uncultured Dysosmobacter sp.; assembly: GCA_934636905.1. Taxonomy (GTDB): domain Bacteria; phylum Bacillota; class Clostridia; order Oscillospirales; family Oscillospiraceae; genus Oscillibacter. Next base: position 3,114 of record CAKUBJ010000017.1, read on the forward strand.
GGGGTGTAGAACAGCTTTTCCACCCGGGCACGCTCATGGGTCTGCCCGAGAATCCACATGAGTTTTGCCACCACGGCCTCCGTGGTCATGTCGTAGGCCTCCAGCACCCGGAGATCCGCCTTCAGGCTGTGCCCCACATGGTAAACCCCCACGTCACTGCCCTCGCTGGGTACCTGCGTGGTGAGAACGATGAAGCGCCCCCGGGCCATCCAGTCCCGCAGGCAGGCGTAAAAGCCGCCCTGCTCAGGCAGGCCGCCGACGCCGAAACTCTCGATAATCAGGGCGTCGTTCCGCTCCAGAAAGAAGTCGGCGGCGGCGCGATCCTGTCCCGGCGTCAACTTCAGAAGAGCAACCTTTGTATCCAGCGTGTCGCAGAAAACCGGCGCATCGGCGCAGTCCTGCCGGATGTAGCGCAGCAGGATCCCATCCCGCAGAACCCCCAGATCCGGGTAGTTGATGCTGGAAAAGGCCTGAAAACTCTTGGTGCGGGTCTTGCGGGCACGGGTGCCCAGAATCACATGGCTGTTGAACACGATGGACACACCGGGCAGGTCAGAAGCCGCGCAGCGGAAGGCATCCGTCAGGTTGATTTTGGAATCGGTGGAGTCGAAGCTAATGGGCTTCTGGGCGCCAGTGAGGATCACCGGCTTGGGGCTTCCCTGAATGAGATAGCTGAGTGCCGCAGCGGTGTAGGCCATGGTGTCGGTGCCGTGGGTAATGACGAAGCCGTCATAGCGACCGTAGTTTTCCCGGATGCAGCGCACCATGTCCAGCCAGTGCTCCGGGCGCATATTGGTGCTGTCCAGATTCAGCAGCTGCACGCAGTCCACGTCGCAGATGCCGGAAACGGCAGGCAGGCGGCTCATCAGCTGCTCCGTAGTCAGTTCCGGCGCCAGACCGCTTTCCGTCACATCGGAGGCAATGGTGCCTCCGGTGCCGATCAGCAGGATTTTTTTCATTGTTTTCCTCCGTTTCAGCCCAGATCCCGGTGATCCAGCGCAGCCAGCCCGAACCGGGCGGCCATGGTGACGGTGTGCCGCTCCTCCTCCGTCCGGGCATCCTCCAGCCGGGCTTTCAGATCCCTCAGGAACAGCCCCCGGAGGGAGTCCTCCTCCGCCCGGCTCCACAGATCCTCCGCCAGCCGGGTCTGATCCCGGATTTCCAGCGCGTAGAACCGGTCTGCCAGCGCTTCCGTCAGAGCCTCCGCCTGTACGCCGCCGGCGCCGGTTTCCCCGGCAAGGAGAATCCGGTACAGATCCCGGAGGGTATCGGCAGGAAGGGCAGCCTCCACGGCAGCGCGAGGTTCCCGGCCGGTGACGTCCACCGTCAGAATCTCATAGCGGTGCCGGGCAAAGGGGACAAAGGTCAGGGACACCGCCCCGGCATCGTCCACGGTGCCGGCATAGAAGCCCTTTTCCCCCAGTTCGTCAAAGCCGCGCCCCTCGGGACAGCCCGGCCATGCACAGAGGGTCTTCCCGAAGCGCAGCGGCTCCGTCCGCTTATGGACGTGCCCCAGCGCCAGATAGGAAAGGCCGCTGCCGGCGATTTCCTCCTTCCGGATGGGGTCATACCGGGCTTCCGCAGCCTCCAGTTCCCCGTGGAGCAGACCTATGTGCAGTTTTCCATCTTCCGGAGCGGAGAAGCCGGCAAGAAAGCCGTCAGGCTGTGACGGGGCGGAGAAAGCCGCCCCGTGGATTACCAGATTTTTCTCCGGCCACTCCGCGCTTTCCAGCCGGGACTGGGTGAAAATATGCACGTTTTCCGGCCATTCCACCGTTAAATACGGGCTGCCGGGGCCGTACCAGTCGTGATTCCCAGGGGCGATGAAAATCCGCGCCTCCGTCTGTCCCAGCGCGGCGGCAAGGCTTTCCGCCGTATCCCGGTAGGCGGAGGCGCTGTCAAACAGGTCGCCTGCCAGCAGCACCAGTTCGATGCCGTTCTGGTTGACGTAGTTGACAAGGCGCATGGGCAGCTCCCGGCTCTCCCGGCGGCGGGCGGCGGCCTGCCGGGGCGGCAGGCCGGCAAAGGCGCTGTCCAGATGGAAATCCGCCGCGTGAATGAACCTCAGCATCATCAGGCCTCTTTTTCCTCCGGCCGCCAGCCCTTGGTGACGTCAATCCACGCCACAAAGTTGGAGGAATACTTCTCCAACTCTTCACAGGTCATCTCAATGGCGCTGTTGCTGCTGCCGGCGGCGGGGAACACGGTGTCAAACCGCTTCAGGGACACGTCCAGATAGGTTTTCACATTCTCCGGCAGGGCAAAGGAACAAACGCCGCCGGGGTCGTGGCCAATCATGGTGTGGGCCTCGTCAAAGGTCAGCATTTTGGCCTTGGTGTGGAACTGAGCCTTGTAGCGGCTGTTGTCCACCTTGGCGTCCCCCGCCATGACGATGATGATAGGCTCTTCGCCGATTTTGAAACTCATGGACTTGGCAATGCGGACGCCTTCCACCCCTACGGCTGCCGCCGCCAGTTCCACCGTGGCGGAGGAGACGGGAAACTCCCGGATGCGGTCTTCGATACCAAGCGTTCTGAAATATTCTCTTACTCTTTGAATGGACATGATGATTTCCTCTTGATTGTTACAGTTTTACAGGCTTGTCGTTGAAATATTCGCTGTAGGGGCTGCCCCGCAGGCAGCAGGGCAGCATTGCCTCCACGGCGGAACTGATATTTTCCGGCAGGGCGGAAACGGGGAACCAGCGCAGTCCGGCGTTTTTCTCCGGCTCCATCACCGTGGGGGTTCCCGTATACTTCCTGATGAGGAAGCAGAGGTCGTAATAGGTGCGGCCGTCCCCGCCGGACACCCGGTGGCACAGGTGGAGAAATTCCACATCGGCGGGAGCCACGGCAATCCCCAGTTCCTCCCGACACTCCCGGGCTGCGGCCTGACGGGCCGTTTCGTTTTCGTCCACATGGCCGCTGCCGGCAAAGTCCCAGCTGCCGTCCATGTAGCCGGTGTTCTGCCGCAGGTGCAGCAGCACCTCCTGCCCCTGTGCCCCCTCCCGCAGGAGGATGGGGAACACGGCGGAATAGGAGCGGTAATGTTCTTCTCTCATTGCTTTCCCCCTCACCGGATGTCTACCCGCTCCACGGCGGTGCACAGCCCCGTGGCGCTGTCCAGGGTGAACACCGCCCCCTGCAGCTTGCAGGGGCCGTCGGGGTTGCGGTAGCGCCCCGGCAGACCGCCCAGAAACGTCTCCACCGACTGCGCCGGCTCCACTCCCAGCACGGATTCGATGGGGCCGGTCATACCCAAATCCGTAATGTAGCCGGTGCCGTGGGGATAGACCCGCTCATCGGCGGTGGGAACGTGGGTGTGGGTGCCCCAGAGGGCGCTGACCCGCCCGTCCAGATGGTAGCCCATGGCCAGCTTCTCACTGGTGGCCTCTGCGTGGAAGTCCACCAGCGTAAAGTCCGCCGCGTCCTGCTTCAGCAGGCGGTCTGCCAGCGTGAAGGGGTTTTCGGCGTTCCATTGCAGGGTACACCGCCCGATGAGGCTGAGAACCCGGAAGCGCAGGCCGTTGAGGTCGAAGATTCCGCAGCCTCGCCCCGGCATCCGGCCGGACAGGTTGGCAGGGCGCAGCAGCCAGGGCGTCTCGTCCAGCATCCGGCAGATTTCCATCTTCCCGAAGGTGTGGTTCCCCAGCGTCACCACGTCGGCGCCGGCATCGTAGACCCGCCGGGCCTGCCGGCAGGTCAGCCCCACCCCGGAGATGTTCTCCCCGTTGACAACGGTGAAGGAGATGTTTTTCAGCTTTTGCAGGGGACGCAGGCAGCGCTCCAGATGGGCAAGCCCGGCCTCGCCCACCACGTCTCCCACGGCCAGAACGGAATACAGCATCGACGACCCTCCATGCAATCACGGAAATTTCCCGTTTATTCTATCCCATTTTTCCCGGTTTGGCAAGGCGCATCTCCGGCAGACCCCCGGCGGGAAAAGTTCTCCGTCGAAATTTACAGCATTTGACTTGACATAACTGCCTCCGCTGATTAAACTATATAAGGATCATCATAGGCGGAAAGGGGTTCGCCTGTTTGTGTTCTGAACCGTGCCGATCGGCCTTTGCGGCGGATGGGACGGTGAATTTTATGGCGTTTTGCAGGAGCAATCCGCCGAATTGAAAGGAAGGAATCACAGTATATGCTGACCGTGATCGTAGGCGTTCTGGCTGCTCTGATCGGTTTTGCAGGTGGCTTCTTCTATCGTAAAAGTGTGTCTGAAAAGGAAATCTCCAGCGCCGAAGAAGAAGGCCGGCGCATTGTCAACGAAGCCATCAAGAGTGCCGAAACCAAGAAGAAGGAAGCACTGCTGGAAGCCAAGGAGGAGATTCTGAAAAGCCGTACCGACTACGAAAAGGAAGAAAAATCCCGCAGAGCCGACCTGCAGCGGCAGGAAAACCGTCTGCAGCAGAAAGAAGAAAACATGGATCGCAAGCTGGAGGCCATTGAGAAGAAAGAGGACTCTCTGGCGCAGAAGCACGCGGCCATGGAAAAGGAACAGGAGGAGATCCGCACCATCAAGCAGAGCCAGACGGCCATGCTGGAAAAGATCTCCGGCTTCACCGCCGATGAGGCAAAGGATTACCTCATCCAGCAGGTGGAAAATGAAGTCACCCATGAGACTGCCCTCAAAATCAAAGAGGTGGAGTCCCGGATGAAGGAAGAGTGCGAAACCCGTGCCCGGGAGGTGGTGGCGCAGGCCATCCAGCGCTGTGCCGCCGACTCCGTGGCCGAACTGACCGTCAGTGTGGTTCCCCTGCCCAATGACGAGATGAAGGGCCGCATCATCGGCCGGGAGGGCCGCAACATCCGCACCATCGAAACCCTCACCGGCGTGGATCTCATCATCGACGACACGCCGGAGGCCATTACCGTCTCCTGCTTTGAGCCTGTCCGCCGGGAGATTGCCCGTCTGGCGCTGGAAAAACTCATTGCCGACGGCCGGATCCATCCCACCCACATTGAGGAGATGGTGGAAAAGGCCCGCCGGGAGGTGGAGGCCACCATCAAGTCCGAGGGCGAGCGTGCCATGTTCGAATGCGGCATCCGCAATCTCCACCCCGAACTGGTGAAGATGCTGGGACGGCTCCATTACCGCACCAGCTACGGCCAGAACGTCCTGCAGCACTCCATTGAGGTGTCCCACATCGCCGGCATGATGGCGGCGGAACTGGGCGCCGACGTCCAGACCGCCAAGCGGGCCGGCCTGCTTCACGACTTGGGCAAGTCCATCGACCACGAGATGGAGGGCACCCATGTGCAGCTGGGCGTGGAGTTCGCCCGGAAGTACAAGGAGAAGGAAGAGATTATCCACGCCATCGAGGCCCACCACAACGACGTGGAGCCCCGCACCATTGTGGCCTGCCTTGTACAGGCGGCAGACGCCATTTCTGCGGCACGCCCCGGCGCACGGCGGGAGAATCTGGAAAACTACATCAAGCGGCTGGAGCAGCTTGAGAGCATTGCCTCCTCCTTCCACGGTGTGGAAAAGGCCTACGCCATTCAGGCCGGCCGGGAGGTGCGGGTGATGGTGAAGCCCGAGCAGGTCAACGAAGATCAGATGGTGATCCTGGCCCGTGACCTGGCCAAAAAGATCGAGGAAGAGATGGAATATCCCGGCCAGATCAAGGTCAATCTCATCCGGGAAACCAAGTGCGTCGAATACGCAAAGTAATAAACCGTCGAAAAACTCCCCCAAGGACGATTCCTTGGGGGAGTTTGTTGTAAAAAAGTGTTTTACGAGAATGGTATCGCAGCCCGGAGGCGGTCAGTGGTCGAAGAGGGGGGTGGTGATCCGCAGCTGAAGGCGGAAATAAGGGCCGTTGTCGGCAATGCCGGTGTATTCGGTGCCGGCGGTGAACTGGAAGTACCCGTCACCGTCCCCCAGCGAATCCTCCGACAGCCGGTCAGTATCCAGCGTCAGCGCCAGAACCACGTCGGTTCCCTCCTGAGTGATTTCCGCTTTTTGAATCAGCATGCAGCTGCCGCTCAGTTCCCCGGCAGGGAAGTCCTCCGGGTAGAGAGAACCATAGCTGTGCAGATAATCGGTAGTCACGCCCTCGGCCAGTTCGCCGCTGTCCAGAAAAGTGTCGTGAAAGGTCACAAAGAGCACGTTCCCGTTTTCCGGGAGGGAAACCTCCGTATAGGGAATCTCGCAGTAGGCGGCGGTAAAGTCACTGCCGTCCGCCAGGGGGGCGAAGGCCACGGTGACGCCGCCGGCGTCAATCTGAGCGGAGCGGACGGCCTCCCGGCGGCCTGCCATTCCCATGGAATACGATTCCCCGGCATTGGCCCAGTAGGTTTCGGAAGCGTTGATCCCGCCGCTGGCGTAGGGGTCGTAGTCCAGGGGCATCCCCTGTTCATCGTAGATCAGGCTCAACGAGACATTTTCTACGTGAGGAAAGCCCGGCACGCCGTTAAAGGTGTTGGGGCCGCCGGTGACCACCTCAACGCTGGCCTGCCCTTGAATCTCGCAGTTCAGCAGCGGTTCATACAGACACAGCATCCGGCGGCGGATACCGCTTTGGCCATAGACCCAGTCCAGTATAGGGGCATACGTATCACGGTCGATCTGTACCAGAAAATCCCCCTCGTAAGAGGTAATGGTCAGGCTTTCCGGAGAAAAAGGGTCAGGGCCGGCGGCATAGAGGGCGCGGACTTCCTCCTCCGTGGTGACCGGCGTCAGGGTGTCGTCAGCCGCAGCGGCAGGGGAGAACTCCCCGGCCGGCCGGCTTTCGCTGCCGTCGGGTTTTCCTTCCTCCTGCGCCGGAGCGGCGCCGCAGGAAGCCAGAGAAATCAGCAGAAGAAGGGCAGTCAGAAAAGCAAACGTTTTTTTCATGGCGTCACACATCCTTTCTCTAAGGGTATGATAACAGGCACAAAACGGAAAAATCGTTACAAATTGATAACAATCTGCGGCAATCTGCTTACAGGCAGCTTACGCCTCGCAGCGACGGAGAATCGCCTCCATATCCGCCGGGTAAATCTTCACGAAGCCGCCGAAGGGGAAGCCGTTGGGCTTCTCACTCCGGTGGGCAACCATGGCGGGGATGTCCTCCGCCTTGCCGCCCAGTTCCTCCAGCGCGGCAGGCATATGCAGGGCGCGGAAAAATTCCCGCAGCCGCCGGATGCCGGCCTGCGCCGCGTGCTCCGGGCAGGCGTAATCCATCTCACAGCCCAGCACGTTGACGGCGAACCGGGCAAACCGCATGGGGTCGTGGCCGCAGACATACTCCATCCACGCCGGCAGAACCACCGCAAGCCCTGCGCCGTGGGCGCAGTCGTAGAAAGCGGAAAGTTCGTGCTCAATCTGGTGGCTGGCCCAGTCCTGCTCCCGGCCGACGCCGCAGGAATTGTTGTGCGCCAGCATCCCCGCCCACATGAGGTCGGCATGGGCGGCGTAGTCATTGTGGTCGGCCAGCGCCTTGGGGGCGGCGTCTACTACGGTTTTCATCACGGCTTCACACAGCCGGTCGGTCAGCGCCACATCGGGGGTGTTGGTAAAATAGCGCTCACAGAGGTGAGCCAGCATATCCACCGCGCCGCAGGCCAGCTGGAAGTCCGGCAGGGAACAGGTGTAGGAGGGGTCCAGCACGGAGAATCTGGGGCGGATGACATCCGTCTTGGGGCAGCCCCATTTCAGCCCGCCGTTTTCCTGAGTGATGACGCAGCTGTCGGAGCCTTCGCTGCCGGCGGCGGAGATGGTCAGCACGGTGCCTACCGGCAGCGTGCGCTCAATTTTGGCCTTTCCGGTAAAGAAATCCCAGAAATCCCCGTCATAGGAGACGCCCATGCCGATGGCCTTGGCGGTGTCGATGACGCTGCCGCCGCCTACGGCCAGCAGGAAGTCTACCCCCTCTTTCCGGGCAAGGCCAATGCCTTCATAGACCTTGCCGCTGCGGGGATTGGCCTGCACGCCCCACAGTTCGCACCAGGGGATGCCTGCCTCTTTCAGAGAATCGACAGCCGCATCGTAGGCGCCGTTTTTCCGCACGGAGCCGCCGCCGGCCACCAGCAGAACCCTGCTGCCGCCGAACTGCCGCACCAGCGAGCCTACCCGTGCGGCCTCTCCCTGCCCGAAGGCAAAGAGAGTAGGGGAATAAAACGTGAAATTGTTCATGGTTACCCTCCGTTTTCTATACAATGTGGAAATGGATTACAGTGATTTGCAGACTTCCTCGGCACAGCGCATCCCGTCCGCCGCGGCGGAGAGAATGCCGCCGGCCCAGCCGCCCCCCTCTCCGCAGGGGTACAGCCCCCGGACGGAGGATTGACGGGTTTCGTCCCGCAGCAGCCGCACCGGGGAGGAACTGCGGCTTTCCACGGCGGTGAGCACCGCGTCCGGCTGGTCGTAGCCTTTCAGCTTCCGTCCCAGAATGGGCAGCGCTTCGGCAAGGGACGCCGCCACAAAGTCCGGCAGGCAGTCCCAAAGATTCCCCCAGGTCACCCCGGGGCGGTAGCTGGGAATCACCCGTCCCGGCCCGGCGGAGGGACGGTTCAGCAGGAAGTCCTCCACCCGCTGGACAGGGGCGAAGTACCTCCCGCCGCCGGCGCGGAACGCCGCGTCCTCCAGCCTGCGCTGGAAGGCGATACCCGCCAGCGGGCCTTCTCCGCCAAAGTCCTCCGGCGTGACGCCTACCAGCAGGGCGCCGTTGATGTTCTCCCTGTCCCGGGCAAATTCGCTCATGCCGTTGGTAACCACCCGCCCTGCCTCCGACGCGGCGGCCACCACCTCACCGCCGGGGCAGACGCAGAAAGAGAAGACACCCCGGCCGTTGGGCAGATGGCAGCTTAATTTATAGGTGGAGGCCGGCAGGCCGGGATGTCCGGCGTACTGTTTGTACTGGGCGGCGTCGCAGTCTGCCTGCCGCTGTTCTATGCGGACACCTACGGCAAAGGGTTTGGCTTCCATGGGCACCCCCCGGCGGTGCAGCATCTCAAAGGTGTCCCGGGCGGAGTGGCCGGGGCAGAGGATCAGCTGCCGGCAGGGGAGGGAATGGGAGCCGGAAGCGTCCGTAACGGTGATGCTCCGCAGCGCCCCCTCCCGGATGTCCAGATCCGTCAGGCAGGCTTCAAAGCGGAGGTCGGCCCCCAGAGTCAGCAGTTCCTGCCGCAGGTTTTTCAGGGCGATGTGGAGATAATCCGTCCCCACATGGGGCTTGGCGTCGTAGAGAATCTCCTCCGGCGCCCCGCATTTAACCAGTTCCTCCAGAATAAAACGGTGACGGGGATCTTTGGTGCCGGTGTTCAGCTTGCCGTCGGAAAAGGCGCCGGCGCCGCCCTCCCCGAACTGGACGTTGCTGGTGAGATCCAGTTCTCCGGTTGACCAGAAGCGCTCCACGTCGGCGGTGCGCTCCTCCACCCGGCGTCCCCGCTCCAGAAGGATGGGCTTCGCCCCTGCCCGAGCCAGCACCAGCGCGGCAAACAGCCCCGCCGGCCCTGCCCCCACGACAACAGGGGGAATTTCCGGGGCGGAAACGGCCTCCGGCAGGCGGAATGCCGGCCGGGGCGTCCCTTTGGAAACCCGCCTGTCCCGGCACCGGCGGAGCACGGCGGCCTCATGCAGCACCTCCGCCTCCAGGGTATAGACCATCCGAACCTCTTCCCGGGCGTCGATGCTGCGGCGGAGGATGCTCAGTTCCGAAAGTTCCGATTCCGGGATCCGCAGAAGCCGGAGCACCTCCTGCCGCAGGGCGGCGGCTCCGCTGCCGGGGGGCAGCTTCAGATTTTCAATGTGCAGCATGGCGGTACCTCCGGATTTTCTGAATGTCCCTATTTTACCAAACAGGGGGTATAATGGGGCATCTTCCCCGGCTGCCCCGCAGGGGCGAGGGGAAGTGCCATCGTGTACAATATCTCTGCGAGATATTGTAGCACACCGGCGCAAAAAGAAAAAGCAGGGTTCACAGTTCCTTAAAGTTTTTTTCAGACAGTTTTAAGATTCCGGCTCTATACTACAGGCAAAGTTAAGGAAGTCCGCAGCGGCTGCCTCTCCGGCACCCGCTTTTCAAGGAGGTTTTGACTTATGTATAACGACGAACAGAATTTATATCACTACACCTACCGCAAGGACGGTACGGAACCGGGTCAGCGCTACGACGCGCGGCAGCCCGGCGTGGATGACCAGCTGAACAGCTATCGTCAGCAGCAGGCACAGGCACAGCAGCCTGTACAGCCGGTTCAGTCTCAACCTACGGGGGACGGCGGTGCCCCCCATAAGAGCAGCCGGAAGAGCCGCATGGGTCTGAAGATTGCCTCTCTGGCGCTGGTGTGCGCCCTGCTGGGCGCTCTGGCAGGGGGCGGCACGGCCTATCTCATGAGCAGCCGCTCCGATGACAGTCAGGTTGCCGAGGTGGACGTATCCAACCGCAAGCCCACGGAGATTCAGGTGAAGACGGTGGACGGCAAGACCCCCATGACCGATGCGGAACTGTATGCCGCCAACGTCAACAGCGTGGTGTCCATCAACATCACCGCCACCTCTGACCCCAACTTCTTCGGCCAGACCACCCAGACCTCCGGCGCCGGCTCCGGCTTCATCCTGACGCCGGACGGCTATATCGTCACCAACTACCATGTGGTGGGCGACGCGGACACCGTAAAGGTGACGCTGTACAACGGCGACAGCTATGACGCCCAGTATATCGGCGGCGACGAGGATTACGATATCGCCGTCATCAAGATCGACGCGGCAAACCTGCCCAACGTGACGCTGGGAGACAGCGACAGCCTGAACGTGGGCGACCACATTCTGGCCATCGGCAACCCGCTGGGTGAGTTGACCTTCTCCATGAGCGAGGGCATTGCATCCTCTGTAAATCGTACGATTGACGTGGAGGGTACGCCTTTCAACATGATTCAGGTGACTGCCGCCATCAACCCCGGCAACTCCGGCGGCCCGCTGTTCAATGAGTACGGCGAGGTGGTGGGCATTGTGTCCGCCAAGTATTCCAGCTATGCCAGCCAGAGCGTGGAAGGTCTGGGCTTTGCCATCCCCATCAACGATGTGGCGGCCATGATTCAGGACATCATGACCAACGGCTATGTCAGCAATAAGGCATATCTGGGAATTACGCCAAATACCATGACCGAACAGATGGCTGCTCAGTATCGCTATGACGTGACCAAGGGCGTGTTCATCTGCTCCGTAGAAGAGGGAAGCGCCGCTGACAAGGCAGGCCTGAAGATGGGCGACGTCATCCTGAAGGTGGACGGCAAGGACGTGGATTCCTATCAGGATCTGGTGGCACTGAAGAAGAAGTACTCTGCCGGCGATGTGTCCACGCTGACGATTTACCGGGACGGCCAGCAGCAGGAGGTTTCCGTTACCTGGGGTGCGGTGCCTGCCAATCAGCAGACCGACACCGGCAGCCAGCAGCAGGACTCCAACAGCGGAAACTCCAACGGTTCCGATAACTACGGCAATTACTACACCGACCCGTGGGACATCTTCAACTACTACTTCGGCAGCCGCCGGTAAGCGGCTTCCCCGGTGGAAGCAAATCAAGGCAAAAAGCAGGGAGCCGATATTCGGCTCCCTGCTCAGCGTGTCGAAAAAGTCTTTTCGCCCCGCTGAGCCAGTTTTCAGAACTTTCAAAAGTTCTGAAAACTGTAGATTTGAATGGCGCAGGACACCCCTCTTGGGTTTCCCGCGCACACCCTTCCTTACCGGTGCGGAGAATTTGCCACTTTATCGACAGTCTCAGCAGGGAGCCGATATTCGGCTCCCTGCTTTTATGTCGGCAGATGGGAAAATCCTGCGCCTCCGGCTAAGCCGGGCGGCGTTGCTCAGCCGTTTCTCCGGTAAAATTTCATGGACAGCGGGATGGAAAAGGCGGTAGCGGCGGCTGCCAGCACAAGCAGCGCCGGCACCATCACGGAAATCCACCCTGCGGCATTCGCCGGGATGGCTGCCGCGGCGGAGGTGAGAGAACCCAGCGCGCCGGCGGCGGCACAGGTCAGGAGGATGACCAGCTTGGACGCCCACCGGGCCTTTTCCGTGCCGTACCGGAACATCAGCGGAACGTTGATGTCCAGCAGAATCACCCCTGTGCACAGGGCGGCCAGCGCCGCCTGCGGGGAACATCCAAAGCCGGAAAAAAACAGGGAGAGAAGGTTCTGGAGGACAAACATGGTCACGCCGCCGGCAGCGGTGCAGATCCAGCCCAGAACATACCGGCTCAGAACAACCTCCTTCTCCCGGCAGGGCAGCATCCGGGCATAGACATTCCAGCGGCTCTGCTGGTCGCAGGCCATGGCGGAATAGGGGATCATGGCGCCGTAAATCACGGCGAACATATTGAGAAACGGCGCGGGAATCACGCTCCACAGCACCATTATGAAAATCAGAAGGCGAAGGGATTTTCCCAGCGTATAGTAATCCTTCAGCAGCAGTGCTTTCATCGCTTTTCTCCTTTCGCCAGAAAGAGGATGATGTCCTCCACGGTGGGCTTTTCCAGCCGGAAGCCCGCCGGCGCCAGATCCCGGCGCACCAGCGCCCGGACGCCGCCGTAGGGCGTGGTTTCCTTCGCGGCAACGGCCTCCGGCCGCAGGGCTTCCGCCTGCTCCGCCGTGTCGTTGAAAATGCCATAGCGTTCCAGCAGGGTATCCTTTTCCTGGCAGAACAGCAACTGCCCCTGATGGAGAAAGGCAATGTAGTCGCAGATTTTTTCCAGATCGCTGAGAATGTGGGAGGAAATCAGCACCGAATGGCTCGCGTCCCGGGTAAATTCATAGAAAAGATCCAGAATCTCCTCCCGGACGATGGGATCCAGCCCGGCGGTGGCTTCATCCAGCACCAGCAGCTTTGCCTGATGGCTCAGAGCCACGGCAATGGTCAGCTTCATCTTCATGCCCCGGGAGTAGTCCCGGAAAGCGGTCTTTTCCGGCAGAGCAAAGCGCTTGCAGTAGTCGTCAAAGGTTTTCTGCTCCCAGCGGCGGTAGACGGCGGTCATGATCTTTCCCATCTGCGGGGCCGTCAGCGTTTCCGGGAAGCAGCCCTCGTCCAGCACAATTCCGATGTCCTCCCTGACCTCCGGGAAGGCCGGGTCTGAGGTATCCACCCCCAGCGTAACGGCGCTGCCGCTGTCCGGCCGCAGCGCCCCCATGAGGATGCGGATCAGCGTGGATTTCCCCGCGCCGTTTTCCCCCACCAGACCGCAGATGGTGCCGGTGGGAAGGGACAGGGACACGTCCCGGAGGGCGAAGCCCCCGAAGGATTTGCAGATATGATTGAGTTCCATGGCGTTGGTCATTGTGATTCCTCCCATGCGCGGCGCAGCAGGCCGGCAATTTCCTCCTCCGTGACGCCGCAGCTTCTGCCCAGTTCCGCAGCGGCAGTCAGGTGCGCTTTCAGCTGGCACAGCTGCCGCTCCCGGACGAGCGTCAGATTCTGCTCTGCCACAAAGCAGCCCTTGCCTGCCACGGTGTTGATGAATCCCGCGGCCTCCAGTTCGTCGTAGGCTCGCTTGGTGGTGATGACGGATATTTTCAGGTCTTTCGCCAGTCCCCGGATGGACGGCAGCGCCTCCCCCGGCGGCAATGCGCCGGAGATAATCTGACTTTTAATCTGTGAGGCAATCTGGTCATAGATGGGCTGGCTGCTGGTGCTGCGGATAATGAGTTCCATGGATATCCTCCGTTCGTACTGTACATATACAGTATATACAGTTAAGATGAAATGTCAAGAGCCAGTTTCAAAAATTTCCATAGACGGGTGCGGCAGACCGTGGTATACTGGCAAAAGAATGAAAAACGCCGGGAGGAGAAAGAGTATGAGCGATCTGGAACGGTTGGAAGCGGCGGTGGAGGAAAAGGTGCGCCCTGCCCTGCGTGCCCACGGCGGCGATATTTCCATCGACCATGTGGAGGGCAAAACGGTGTATGTGAAGCTGCTGGGGCAGTGCGCCGGGTGCCCCTCGGCGGATTTGACCAACGAAACGGTTGTGGAGGCGGAACTGAAGGCGGCGCTGCCGGATCTGGTGGAAAAGGCCGTGGTGGTGCAGACCGTCAGCGACGAACTGTGGGAGCAGGCGAAGAAGCTGCTGCGAGAGCATCACCTGTAAAGGGCGGAGTACCGCTTTTGCAGGGCGGCGCAGCAGATACCGCCGGGGGACGAAGGTACCCTTGCAGGGAACTGCGGATTTTCCACATAAGGGCAAACGGCATCAGGCTTTTTTGGAACCACCGGCGTTGCCGGTGGTTTCAGCGTGTCGAAAAAGTCTTTTCGCCCCGCTGAACCAGTTTTCAGAACTTTACAAAAGTTCTGAAAACTGTAGATTTGAATGGCGCAGGACACCCCTCTTGGGTTTCCCGCGCACACCCTTCCTTACCGCTGCGGAAAACCCACCACTCTATCGACAGCTTCGAACCACCGGCGTTGCCGGTGGTTTTTCTGTTTCAGGAAATCCGCCGCAGGTGGCATTGGCGCCGCAGCACCGGCATTAACCAACTAAGCAGGCAGGCTTTTCTGATAGAATAAGGGCAGCCCCACTTTGTGAGGCTGCCCAAAATCATATGCGGTTGTCAGGCCGCCTGTTTTACGGGCGGCTTTGACCGTTAACTCAGACGACGGCGTGCAGCGGCTCCTTGCCGTCCAGAACGGCCAGAACCTGATCCACAACCTCTGCGCCGGTACGCTGCAGGGATTCCACCGTGTTGCCGCCGATGTGAGGCGTGGCGCTGAAATTGTCCAGCGTCAGCAGGGGATTCCCGGCCTTGGGGGGCTCATTGACAAAGGTGTCGCAGGCAGCGGCCTTCAGCTTTCCGGCCACCAGTGCGTTGTAAAGATCCCCTTCGTCGATAATGGCGCCCCGGGCCGCGTTGACAAAGACTGCCGTGGGCTTGAAGTGGTTGAACAGATCGCCGGAGATCATGCGCTCCGTGCTCTTGACCAGAGGCACGTTGACATTGACCAGATCGGACTGCTCCAGCAGTTCCTCCAGCGTATCCACCTTCTGGAACCCACGCTTTTCGGCTTCCTCGGCAGAGATAAACGGATCATAGCCAAGAATCCGGCAATTGAAGCCGTACTTCAGAATGTGGGCAATCCGCTGGGCAATATTTCCCATGCCGATCTGTCCCAGCGTTTTGCCGTTGATTTCCGTTCCGATGAGGGACTTGGGGCCGATTTTGTCATAGGCGCTCTTCCGGCAGTTGATGTTGGCTTCCACAATGCCGCGTTCCAGCGCCAGGAACAGCGCCACCGTCATTTCCGCCACGGAGTCTGCATTGGTAGTGGGGGTATATACCACGCGGATCCCCCGCTGACGGGCGGCCTCCACGTCAATGGTGTTGACGCCGATGCCGTGCTTTCCGATGACTTTCAGCTTTTTGGCGCGATCCATCATTTCGGCGGTTACCGGGATGTTCCGCAGGATGATGGCATCAATGTCCTCAATGTGGTCAAAATTATCCACTACAGTTGCGTGCTCACGCAGCTTTTTTTCCGCTGCCGGATCAATGTATTCGCTCAGATAGACTACCATGTGTGTCTCTCTCCTTTCATGCATCATGCATGATACATTATATCACGGGGTATATCCGGGAAGTCAAGGAATAAGTTGACGGATTTCCCTGTCCTTTTTTGTTGGCTTTTAATAAAAATGAGAGGAAATTCATGCAATTTGCCTGAAACCCATCAAGCAGCTTCCCGAAAGCGGCGTTTTCCTGCAAATACAGGGGATTTTCCGGGTGTCTGCGGCAGCTTTCCTCCATCAGAAAGACCTTGCTGTTAAGGTACACGCACATTTGAACCTATAGAAAGCAACAAAAAATGACAGGCAAAATTGGTAATACGACCAAAAGTGAAACAGGCACTTTACATTCGGTTAGTGACAAGTTATAATTCAACTAAATCATGCATCATATATCATGCATGATAATTATTTAACGAGAGAAGAGGGAAGTTATGGGTGAGCATACTGTGTCCTTCGATACCCTGAAGAATTACTGCGCCAAGCTGATGATGACGCAGGGGGTGCCGGAGGACGAGGCACAGATAATCGGTCAGCACCTTGTAACTGCGGAGGCCTATGGACTGGGTTCCCACGGCGTCAGCCGGACCAGCATCTATCTGAAGCGGTTGAATACCGGCGTTGTGAATGCCAAGTGGAGTTGTAAGATTGAGCAGGAATATCCCGGCTCCGTCAAGTGGGACGCCTGCAACTCCATGGGTATGGTCACCGGTGTAAAGGCAATGGAGTACTGCATCAACAAGGCGAAAGAAAGCGGCTGCTGCTTTATCGCCGCCAATCACTCCAACCACTTCGGCATGGCGGGTCAGTATACAAATATGGCTGCAAAGGCCGGCATGATTGGCGTCTGCGGCACGAATGCACCCCCGAATATCGCCCCCTGGGGCAGCCACAAGGCCTACGTCGGCACGAACCCCCTTGCCATCTCCGCTCCCAGACACGGTGAGCCGGTGATGCTGGATATTGCCCCCAGTGTGGTAGCCATGGGCAAGGTCATTCTGGCTGCAAAGCTGGGCAAGTCCATTCCCGAGGGCTGGGCCATCACTGCCGACGGCCGGCCCACCACCGACCCCAACGAGGGCATGAAGGGCACCGTCCTTCCCATCGGCGGCCACAAGGGCTATGGCCTGTCCCTGTTTATGGACATCCTGTGCGGCCCCCTCAGCGGCGCACAGTTCGGGCCGTACCTGAACAATATGTGGAACGACTTCGTCAATCCTCAGGATGTGGGCCACATCTTCTGCGCCATTGACATCAGCAAGTTCGTGGATCTGGAAACCTTCAAGGACAACGTTGAGAAGATGGCATCCGATATCAAGTCCCTCCCCAAGAACCCCGGCGTGGAGGAAATCTTCCTGCCCGGCGAGATCGAAGTGGGACGTATGAAGACCGCACGCGAAAAGGGCATCCAGCTTACCGATGTCATTTATAATGAACTGAAGGAGCAGGGGCGTCTCTATGGCGTGGAGATGGACTTCTAAAACCAGTTCCCCCTTATGCCGGACGGCATAAACAAATATACAAGAAGATAAGGAGAATACTTATGAAAAAGAAGATCCTTGCATTTGTCCTGGCTTCTGCAATGGCACTGTCTCTTGCCTCCTGCGGCGGCAGCAAGGCGGACGCTCCCGCAGCAGACAACAGCGGTGACGCCGCTGCCAACGGGGATGCCGCTCAGACCGAAACTGTGGATTATCCCGCCGGCAAGACCATTACGATGATCTGCCCCTGGTCCGCAGGCGGCGGCAGCGATAACGGCGTGCGTATGCTGGTTCCCTATCTGGAGAAGGAACTGAACACCACCATCACCGTCATCAACCCCACCGGCGGCAGCGGCTGGGTCGGCTGGGAGCAGATGCTGAAGGCTCCTGCCGACGGCCTGACCATCTCTCTGGTGAACTGGCCCACCCTGCTCCCCGGTTATCTGGATCCCAGCTATAACCGTGACCACTCTCTGGACGACTTCACCCTCATTGCCAACCATGTCACCGATGACTGTGTCATCGCCATCAACAAGGATGAAACCCGCTACACCACCGCCGAGGAGTTCTTCGAGTATGCCAAGACCCACGAGGTCACCTTCGGCACCACCGGCAACGGCACCGACGACCACATCCTGATGTGCAAGCTGAACGATGCCCTTGGCCTGAACCTGGTGCAGGTTGCCAGTTCCGGCTGGGCTGACAACAACGCAGCCATTCAGGGCGGCCACATTGATGCCACCGCCGCCAACGTGGGCGAGGTCATGAATCCCTCCAAGAACGGCGAGATGATCGTCCTGTGCGTGTTCGCCGAGGAAGAGAACCCCCTGCTGCCCGGCGTTCCCACCTTTGACTCTCTGGGCCTGTGCGACAAGAGCATCATCAACTCCAGCCAGCGCGGCTATGCCGTGAAGGCCGGCACCGATCCCCAGATCGTTGAGATTCTGGACAAGGCCTTTGAGAACGCCATTACCAATTCCGAGCACGTGGAAGAGATGGGCTCCAAGCTGGGCCTGAAGGTGGACTACATCCCCAGCGATGAGTACACCGCCGAGGTCAAGGAGCAGGAGCAGACCCTGATCGGTATGTCCGACATCATGGGCTGGTAACGGATCCCTTCATTTTCACCGTAAGCTGTAAGCATTCTGAAAGCGGATCCCTCCGCTTGCGCGGAGGGATCCCGCTTCCCTCAGGAATCCGGGGACGGATTCAAAGATAGAGATTAGAGTTTTCCTTATGCAATACGGAACTTTGTGAACGTGTCAAGGAGAGTAAATTCATGAAGAAAAAAGTATCCATCGTGCGTGAAGTCTGGATCGGCCTTGCGCTGGTTCTGTTTTCCGTCTATTTTCTCTTTCAGTGCAATAATCTGAATGAGAAAGCGGCACAGTATCCCCGCATCATTATTTCTGTTCTGCTGATTTTGTCGGCTGCCCTGCTGATTCAGGGCCTCTATTATACCTTTAAGCCCGAGAGTTACTATAAGCGCTACGGAAAAGACAACAAATCCATCGAGTGGGGCGTCGTTACGCATCCGCTGATTGTGTTCGGTGTTACCGTTATATATCTGGTTCTCTTTTATTTCACCAATTTCTTCATTGCCACGGCAGTGTTTGTCCCCCTGCTGATGCTGGTGTTTGGCGAACGGAAGGTTCTTCCCATTCTCCTGACCACCGTAGGTCTGGAGGCATTCGTGTATCTGATGTTTGTCAAGCTGCTGAACGTATATTTCCCGCTGTAAGGAGGGTGGATACCATATGATCGCTGAAATTATTTCCAATCTGTTTACACTGCAGACCCTGCTGGCTCTGGCAGTGGGCGTGTGCGGCGGTATCGTGATCGGCGCACTTCCCGGACTGGGCGCCACCATGGGCATTGCCATTCTGATTCCCGTGACCTACAGCATGGAACCTGTGGCGGCTCTGGTTATGCTGACGGCCATTTATACCTCCGCCATCTACGGCGGCTCCGTAACCGCAATTCTGCTTCATACCCCCGGCACCCCTGCCTCCGCCGCTACCGCAATGGACGGCTATAAGCTGACCCTGCGGGGCGAGGGACTTCGGGCAATCGGTATGTCCACGGTGGGCTCCATGATCGGCGGCACCATCAGCGGCGTTCTGCTGCTGGTGATTGCACCTCCGCTGGCCCGCTTCTCCCTGAGATTCAATGCCCCCGAATATTTCCTGCTGGCGGTGTTCGGCCTGACCATCATCGGCACGCTGGCTGCCAACAACCTGCTGAAGGGCCTGATTTCCGGCGTGTTCGGTCTGGCTCTGGCGCTGGTGGGCTATGACGTCATGTACGGCACCCCCCGCTTTGACTATGGCTTTACGGCGCTGCAGAGCGGCATTCAGACCGTGCCTGCCCTGATCGGCCTCTTCTCTCTGTCTCAGGTGCTGATTCAGGCGGAAAATATCGGCAAGGGAACGGACAAGATTCTGGATACGGCAGAGTTGAAAGGCCGCTTCTTCCCCACAAAGCAGGAGATGAAGATGCTGATCCCCAACTTTATCCGCTCTTCCATGCTGGGCCTGATTGTGGGCATCCTGCCCGGTGCCGGCGGCGACATCGGCTCCTGGGTGGGCTATAACGAGGCCAAGCGCTTCTCCAAGCATAAGGAGGAGTTCGGCAATGGCTCCATCGAGGGCATCTGCGCCTCTGAAACCGCCAACAACGCCGTCACCGGCGGCGCCCTGATCCCCCTGCTGACCCTGGGCATCCCCGGCAGTTCCGCCGCAGCCGTGCTGCTGGGCGGCCTGATGATTCACGGCCTGACCCCCGGCTCCGCGCTGTTCACCACCCAGGGCTCCACCACCTACGCCATTATCGTCGGCTTCATTATCGCCAATATCCTCATGGGTATTGTGGGTATGCTGGCCTCCAAGTATGTGGTGAATGTGGTGAAGGTTCCTTACAACATTCTGGCTCCCATCATCATCGTGCTGTCTGTTGTGGGTGCGTATGCCATTAACATCAGCTTCTTTGACTGCTGCCTCATGGCCTTCTTCGGCATTCTGGGCTACTATATGCGTAAGTTTGACTTCCCCACGGCGCCTGTGGTGCTGGGTCTGATTCTCGGCTCCATGGCGGAGCAGGGTCTGCTGCGCTCCATCGTTATGGCCAAGGAAACCAACCTGCTGGTGTATTACCTGAGCCGTCCCATCTGCGTGGTGCTGATCCTGATGATCGTGTTTGCCCTGTTTGCCCCCGTTCTGATGAACAAGCTGTCCAAAAAGATGGCAAAGCCTGACGTTGCGTCTACCGGCGCCGATGCCAACAGCGACGACTGAGAATCGAAAATCCCGCTTTAACAGAAATTACATGGCTTTTTGAGAGGAGATATCATTATGCAGATTATGGACTGCACCCTGCGTGACGGTGCAAATGTTGTGGGCAAGGGCTTTAACGCCGAACTGACCAAAATGATGATTGAGGCGATGATCGACTCCGGCATCACCACGATCGAAATGGGCAACTGCCTGGGTCTGGGCGCCTATGAGGCCAACAAGTCCATCGCTCCCTGCACGGATCAGGAGTATCTGGAACTGATCCAGCCCTATCTGGACAAGGCCGAGATCGGTATGTTCATGGGCGTGAAGAACGCCAACAAGGAAAACATTGAACTGGGCGCCAAATACGGCCTGAAGTTCCTGCGCATCGGCGCCAACGCCGGTGACGGTGCCATGGCCAAAGAGGGCATCCGCCTTGTGAAGGCCAACGGCATGAAGTGCCGCTATTCCCTGATGAAGGCCTATATCCTCTCTCCCGAGGATCTGGCCGCAGAGGCCAAGATGCTGGAGGAGTGCGGTCTGGACGAAATTACGATTATGGACTCCGCCGGCACCATGATGCCTCATCAGGTTACCGAGTACGTCAAGGCTCTGAAGTCCGTGCTGAAGATCCCTGTGGCGTTCCACGGCCACAACAATCTGGGCCTTTCCGTGGCCAATGCCATGGCGGCTATGGAAGCCGGCGCCGAGGTCTTTGACGCGGGTCTGCTGGGCATGGCACGAAGCGCCGGCAACTGCGCTACCGAACTGCTGATTGCCACCTTCCAGCGGCTGGGCTATTTCCAGGATATCGACCTGTACAAGCTGCTGCACTTCTATGATGAGAAGCTGATCCCTGCCATGGAGGGCTACGGCTATCATGTGGCCGTGAAGCCCTTCGACCTGATCCTCGGCCTCAGCGGCTGCCATTCCAGCTTCACCTCCAGATTCCAGACCATCGCCGCCGAAACCGGCGTGGATCTGTTCCGGCTGGTGGTGGAGGTTTCCAAGATCGATCAGAAGGCTCCCAGCGAGGAACTGATCCGCAGCGTTGCCGCCAAGCTGAAATAAAATATGTCCCTGCATTTGAGCCTTGCGTTTGAACTGCGCAGGGCTCAAATCTTAAACCTTGAATCTGTGTCAGGAAAGGAAGACGTCTATGCTGAAAGAAAATGTGATCCGCAAGAAATTTGAAGAGGGAACCCCCACCGTTGCAACCCGTATCTGGAGCACCAATCCCTTTATCACGGAAACCATCGGCAACAGCGGCAATTTCGATTATATTGAGTTTGCCGCGGAGTATGCGCCCTTCAGCCAGATCGATCTGGAAAACATCTGCCGTGCAGCGGAACTGTACGGCATGGGAACGCTGATTAAGGTTGACTTCCAGAACCGCGCCTATGTGGCCCAGAAGGCCATTGCCGCCGGCTTTCAGGCAGTGATGTTCGCAGACCATGAGACACCGGAAGAGGTGGAGGAGAGCATCCGCCTGACGATGCCGGCAACGCCGGACTGCGGCGGGCGCTTCGGCTATCCCATGCGGCGGTTCATCGGCGGGGAATCCCATGTGACGCCCATGACCCATGCCGCCCGGCTGAAGCAGGTTGTCCGGGTGTTCATGATCGAAAAGGTGGAGGCGCTGAACCGCATTGAGGAAATCTGCTCCATTCCCGGCGTGGATATGGTTCAGTTCGGTTCCGGAGACTGGGGCATGAATCAGGGTTTTGACCGCACCGAGCACCCCGAGGAGTGCAAGGCGGCGGAGCGGAAGATGATTGAGTGCGCCCTGCGGCACGGTGTCCGTCCCCGCTGCGAAATCACCTCTCCGGAGGCGGCACAATACTATAAGGATCTGGGCGTCCGGGACTTCTGCCTCAACGATGAGATGTCCGCACTGCGGCGTTTCTGGTTCAATGAGGGGAAAAAACTCCGGGATCTCGTAAATCCGGTATAAAATTTGGAGAAATTAGGCAATTCTTCCGGTTTGCCCCTTGAAAAGCAGGGACGCAATATGTTAAAATAATATCAAACAAAAGCGGAGCCCTGGTTAAAACACTGCATTGCGGAAACTGTGGGAGCCAGAGAGGGAGATTCAATTATGGTAGCCGGTCAGATAATGTCAAATGCCCCCGTTGCACGAAGTACAAGCGAAATGGTCTGCAATACGCTGCGGCAGAGGATTATCTCCCACGAGCTGCCGGGCGGCAGCCGGATGGTGGAGGCCAAGGTTGCAAAGGAAATGAACGTCAGCATCACCCCTGTGCGGGAGGCGATTTCGCGGCTTGCCAATGAGGGGCTGGTGGTGGTGTTCCCCTATAAGGGAACCTATGTCATTCATGTTACGGAGGAGTATGTGGATGACGTGGACGACCTTCGGCGCAACCTGGAACTGATGGCGGCCGAGCGGGGCTTTTCGAAACTCACGGATGATGACGTTGCCTACCTTGAACAACTCTGTACCGAATCGGATATAGCCTTTAACCGGGGGGATCTTTTTTCCGCCGTCCGCTATGATATGATGTTCCACCAGCATATGTTTGAGATCAGCGACAGTGCGCTGCTTCTGGAAATGTGGAAAATGATCTGCTACCGGATTGAGAATATCATTTCCTATACAAAGGGCCATGTAAAGCCGACGCTGGTAAGCCGCCATGGCGCCATGCTGAACGCCATGCGCAGCCGGGATCAGGAGGCGTACATAGAGGCGCTGAAGCAGCATCTGCACAGCCATCGTCAGGGGGCCGTGTTCCCCGCTGAAGCGGATGTTCAGTATGAATGATCCCGTCGCGTTTCCAATTTGAGTCCTGAAAACAGGTTCAGCGGGGCGAAAAGATTTTTTCGGCACGCTGAAGCGGGCACTATCTTCGGATAGTGCCCGCTTTTTTGCTTTTGGAGGCGGGATTGCCGGGAGAAATCCGCCGTGCTATGGCGAAAGATATCCGTTTATGAAACCACTTACATACTTTTGTAATCGTTTCCTGTTTGTCGCCAGGGGAAGCGGGTCTGTATGGAAAGCCTCCACCATCCCACAATTAGTTAATATAACCAAAAGAATGGCAAATTTATGTCAAGAACTGTAGAATCTTACGCGAAAGCCTTGCACTTCCCGGCGCAAACTGTTATAGTCAAACTAACAACCGGAGGAAACCCCGTTTTTGTTTGCCGAAAACTATGTAAGCACTTACATTGCGGAAGGAGAGCGCAGCCCATGGATTCGCCGACAATTTATGACGTATCCCGGCTTTCCGGCGTCTCCACTGCCACAGTGTCCCGTGCCTTCACCACGCCGGATCGGGTGCGGGAGGCCACCCGCAGCCGGGTCTACGCTGCGGCGGAGGCGCTGCACTACCAGCCCAGCGCCATTGCCCGGGCCATGGCGCGGCAGCAGACCGACAAAATTGCCTTTTTAATTTGCAAGGAAGGCGCTACCATTTTAGATGAGTTCTACGCCGGCATCTGTGAGGGGGTCATGCGCCGGGACAACGGCACCCCCTACCAGCTGGTGATTTCCACTGCCGACGAGTGGCAGAACACCGCCCAGAGCAAGCAGATTGAGGGAGTGATTCTGGCGGGGGACGCCAAGGCGTCCCTGATTTCCCAGTTTCAGCGGCAGCATATCCCGGTGGTCATGGTGAACAACCGCCCCTCCGGCTTCGACCTGCCCTGCGTGGTGTCGGACGAAGATGGCGGCGTGCGGCAGGTAATCCACCATCTGGCGAAGCTGGGGCACCGGCGGATTTCCATGCTGGTGGGGCGCTTTTCCCCCTACATCACCGGCATCCGGTACAACGCGTTTCTCTCCGCCATGGAGGAACTGGGGCTTCCCATGACGGAATCCAGCATGACCATGTGCGGGCGGGATGTCCGCAGCGCGGCGGAGGCGGCAGCGGAGCTGCTGAGCCGCCCGGAGCGCCCCACGGCGGTGTTCGCCTTTAACGACGTGCTGGCGGCAGGCGTAATGAAAGCCGCCCGGCGGCTGGGGCTGCGGGTGCCGGAGGATGTGGCCGTTGTGGGCTATGACGATTCCAACATCTGCGGAATGCTGGAGCCGGAACTGACTTCCGTCCATGTGGACTGCCGCCGGATGGGGGAACTGTGCATGGAGCAGCTGGCCGCCCTGCTGGACGGCACCCAGGAGGTGCCCCGGCTGACGGTGGTGCCGGTGAACCTGTGTACCCGGGGGTCGTCCGGAAATAATATGACATAAATTTCACATGAGTTTTACCCGGGATGGATTGTTCCACACCTTAAATATCGGTATACTTTCAGCGGAAAACGTTTTTCAACCCCGCGGTGCGGAGGTACATGAGGAGGAGATCTTGTGAAACGGAAAAAGAGGATCGGAACGGTTGGAAAGGCCATCGGATGCGTGATTCTTCTGTTCGTGGCGCTGTTCCCAATTTACTGGCTGGTGGCTATGGCTATCCGCCCCACCAGTGAAATGACCGGACATATTTCCATCATTCCCCACGCCCTGACCGGCAGCCATTTTGCTCAGTTATTCAGTGGAAAAGGCTTCGGTACGGCCATTGCCAACAGTTTGCAGACGACGCTGGGTTCACTGGTGATCTCCCTGATTGTGGGCATCTGCGCAGCCTATGTACTGGCTCGCCGCCGGTTCCGGTTCGGGCTGAAAAAGCCCATGACCTACTGGATCCTGCTGGTGCGTGTGCTGCCGCCTGTGGCCTTTACCATTCCTCTGTATACCATGTTCAGCAAGATTGGCATTCTCAATACCAAGCTGCCGGTGATGCTGGCCTGCGTGCTGATTAATGTGCCCCTCATCATCTGGTTCCTCATCAGCTTCTTTCAGGATTTGCCGGAAGAAATTGAGGAGAGCGCCAAGGTGGACGGCGCAACGGAGTGGCAGCTGTTCCGCAAGATTGTGCTGCCGCTGGTGGCTCCCGGCATTGCGGCAGTGGCCATGCTGAGTTTCATGTACGCGTGGAACGAGTACACCTACACCGTAATTTTCACCCGGACGCCTGCCAACAACACCGTGCCGCTGGCACTGTCCCTGCTGAATACGGAGGATAACCTCACCAACTTCGGCCTTGTGGCCTCCGGCGGCGTGGTTTCCGTCATTCCCATCACCCTGTTTGTGATCTTTGCGCAGAACTACTTGATTTCCGGACTTTCAAGCGGCGCTGTCAAAGAGTAACAAAATATGAACCCAACATTTAAGATTAGGAGGAAAACAAGATGAAAAAAGCACTGTCCCTAATTCTGGCGCTGGCTATGGCTCTCTCACTGGCCGCTTGCGGCGGCAGCAAGACCGAGACGCCTGCCGACAGCAGCACTCCCGCTGACTCCACTCCCTCCAATGAAACGACCAACATGACCCTGATCCTGCGGGGCGGCACCTATGCGGAAGCCCTGAAGGCCGCTCTGCCTGACTTTGAGGCGGAGCACAATGTGAAGATCGATGTGCAGGAACTGTCCTTCGACGATCTGCACACCGGCATTGCACTGGATGCCGTGAACTCCACCGGCGCCTATGACCTGTGCATGGTGGACGGCTCCTGGATGGCCGAGTTCACTGAGAACAACGTGCTGGCAAACCTCAGCGAGATGGGCTATAGCTTCGATGATGACATCATCCCTGCTACCACCACCATCTGCAAGGTGGATGACAACATCTATCTGGCACCCTTCTTCGGCAACGTGACCGTCATGCTGTACAACAAGCAGCTGATTGCTGACGCCGGTTATACTCCCGAGGAAATTACCACCTTTGAAGACCTGAAGATCATTGCCCAGAAGACCAAGGAAGCGGGCAAGACCGGCTTCCTGATCCGCGGCGGCTCTGCTGACAACATTGTTTCCGACTTCATCCCCCACCTGCTGGTTCACGGCGGCTGGGTCATCGATGAGAACAATCAGCCCACCGTTGACACCCCCGAGTTCAAGGCTGCCATGCAGGAGTATCTGGATCTGTACGCTCTGGGCGGCACCATGGACAAGGATGACATCGTGGCTGCCATCGATGGCGGCACCGCCGCTCTGGGTCAGGCCTGGCCCGGCTGGTATGTCCCCACTGCTGACACCAATGCCAACTACACCGTGATCCCCACCAAACTCAATGATTCCGACACCCCCAAGAACACTTCCATGTACGGCGTGTGGTGCATCGGCATCCCCAACAACGCGCCTCACAAGGATCTGGCTCTGGAACTGCTGGAATATGTGATGAGCCCCGAGGTTCAGCTGAAGTCCATCGATGTCGGCGGCGTGCCCTGCCGTACCAGCTGCCTGCTGAACGAAGACGTTCTGGCTACTTATCCCCAGTATGAAACCGTCTGCGCCGCTCTTCAGACCGGCGTGTATCGTCCCGTGATTGCTGAGTGGACGCAGTTCACCAGCATTCTGGGCACCGAGATGGACAACATCATTCAGGGCACCAAGACCATCGATCAGGGTCTGGCTGACGCGCAGACCCAGCTGGTGGAACTGATGAACGGCTGATTTCCACAGTAAGTTCCTGCTTCATCCATAACCGGTGGGGCTGGGCACTTGCCCAGCCCCACCGCTGAAACGCAATCCCGAAAAGAAAAGGTACTTTCCCTCTAACGCTTCTGAAATGTGAGGCCGCTGTTATGAAAAGAAACACAACCGCGAGACTACAGTCCGCAGACAGCCAGACCAGACGGTTCGGTATTGAGATGCTGACACCCACGATGATTATCCTGATCATCATGACGGCATATCCCCTGATTTTCACTCTGATTTACAGCTTTACCGATTATAACTATCTGAAAGGAACCGATAAAGCCTCCTTTATCTTCCTGAAGAACTACATCAAACTTTTCAAAAACGATTATTTCCGCCAAGCGGTGCTGAATACCATTAAGTTCACGATTTTGGCCGTGATTCTGGAAATGGGGCTTGGCCTGCTGGTGGCGGTTTTCATCAATAGCCTGAAGCGGGGGCAGAAGGTCATGCGTACCCTGCTGCTCCTGCCGTACCTGCTGCCGGCAGTGACGGTGGCACTGAGTTGGCGCATGATGCTCTCCTCCAACTACGGCATTATCAATCAGTTTCTGGAGAGCCTCGGCCTGCCGTGGTATAACTGGTTCCTGGACACCAAGACGGCATTCGGCACGATTCTGGTAATTGACGTGTGGCAGAATACACCCTTTGTATTCCTGCTGCTGTTTGCGTCCCTGCAATCCGTGCCGGAGGGGCAGTATGAAGCCGCCCGTATCGACGGCGCCGGAACCCTTCAGCAGTTCTGGTATGTGACGATTCCCAACATTAAAAACAGTCTGGCACTGTGTGCCCTGCTGCGGACCATCGACACCTTCCGTCTCTTCGAGAAGGTGAACGTCCTCACCGGCGGAGGCCCTGCGGGCACTACCTCCACCATCACCCAGTACCTCTACAATTACGGCATCAAGTCGCTGGACTTCGGCTTCGGCAGCGCCGGTGCCATTGTGATGACGGTTCTGGTGCTGATTCTCTCCAGCGTTTACATCAAACGCGCCATTTCGTGATGCCATGGAAGAAAAGAAGTTGATTGTCACCTTTGTGAACGTGGGCTACGGCGAGGCCATCCTGCTGGAATGCCCGGATCCCACCCGCCCCGGCGGCGTGTTCACCGCCCTGATTGACGGGGGCAGCGCCGAGGAAAGCGAGTTCGCCGACCGTTCCTCCGGCCGCCTGCCGGTGGAGGAATATCTGCGGCAGCGGGGCATCCGCCATCTGGATCTGGCGGTCAGCACCCACATTCACGAGGATCACCTCTGCGGGCTGCTGCGGGCAGTCCGCGTCGCCCCACCGGATGTCCTCTGGCAGACCCTGCCGCCGGACTTCTACAAGACCCTGCCGCCGCTGGATGACACCGGCGCGCGGACGCCCTCGGAGAGCAAGTTCCTGCGGGCGTTAAACGATTACAGAACCCTGTGCAGGCTGGTAGAGAACGGCGGAGGCACCATATTGGCACCGGAAACGGGCAAAAAGCTGGCAATTTGCCCAGATTTGACTGCCAATATTTTGGCACCTTCCACGAAAAAACGTGCAGCCCTTGCGGAGGAAATGCGCGCGTTGTATAATAACTCAAACGTTTGCGATGAGTTCCTCCAAAGGCTGGACGCACTGGACGCCCGCATGAACAATTACAGCCTGATTCTCCTGCTGGACTACCGGGGCACCCGGATTCTGCTGCCGGGTGACACCAACTGCACCGGCTACGACGGGATTGCCCCTGCCGACCTGAAGGCTCACCTGTTCAAGGTAGGGCACCACGGCCAGCGGGACGGCGTCGATGAGGCGCTGGCCGGCATCGTCCGGCCGGATGCCGTGGTGTGCTGTGCATCCAGTGACCGGCGCTACAACAGTGCCCATCCGGATGCCATGCGGCTGCTGGCAGACAGCGGTGCCAAGCTGTATTTTTCCGACTGTCCGTCCGTTCCCGGGATTCCCGTCCCACCCCATCAGGCGCTGCATTTTTCCGTCGGCACCGACGGCGCACTGGAAGGGCGGTATATCCCCACCGTTTCAAAACTTTGAGGAGGAAATCATCATGGCAGAAGTCATTTTGAAAAATATCAAGAAGGTCTATCCCCATCAGGAGCCCAAGAAAAAGAAGAAGGGCGAAGGAGAGAAGAAGACCAACCTGCAGATTACCGACGAGGGCGTTCTGGCCGTTGATAACTTCAATCTGGAGATTCGTGACAAGGAATTCATCGTGCTGGTAGGCCCCTCCGGCTGCGGCAAGTCCACCACCCTGCGGATGGTGGCGGGGCTGGAGGAAATCTCTGGCGGCGAGTTGTACATCGGCGGGCAGCTGATGAACGATGTGGCGCCCAAGGATCGGGACATCGCCATGGTGTTCCAGAATTACGCCCTGTATCCCCACATGACCGTGCGGGAGAACATTGCTTTCCCCCTGAAGCTGCGGAAGGTGGAGAAGGCGGAGATTGACCGCCGGGTGAATCAGGCTGCGGAGATTCTGGGTATCACGGAATATCTGGATCGCAAGCCCAAGGCCCTCTCCGGCGGCCAGCGCCAGCGGGTAGCCATTGGCCGCGCCATCGTCCGGGAGCCTAAAGTGCTGCTGATGGATGAGCCCCTGTCCAATCTGGACGCGAAGCTGCGCAACCAGATGCGGGCGGAGATTATCAAGCTGCGCCAGCGCATCGACACCACGTTTATCTATGTGACCCACGACCAGACGGAAGCCATGACGCTGGGCGACCGGATTGTGATTATGAAGGACGGCGTCATTCAGCAGATCGGCACGCCTCAGGAAGTGTTTGACCACCCGGCCAACCTGTTTGTGGCGGGCTTTATCGGAATGCCTCAGATGAACTTCTACGACGCAGAACTGGTGGAGGAAGGCGGCAGCTTCCGGGTGAAGCTGGACGGCGCCGAAGTGGTTCTGCCGGAGGAGAAGCAGGCCAACCTGAAGAAGAACGGCGTCAAGCCCGGCGCCGTGACCCTGGGCGTCCGTCCGGAGCATCTGATTCTGGGCAGCGGCGACGCCGCTATCCACGGCACCGTGGACGTCAGCGAGATGATGGGCAGCGCGGTTCATCTGCACGTCAGCGCCTGCGGCCGCGATACCGTTATGATTGTACCTACTACGGAGATTGAAAGCTCCGCCGCCTTTACTATCGGCAGCCCCATTGCCTTCACCTTCAACGGTTCCACGGCGCACCTCTTCGACCGGGAAACCCAGAAGAATCTGGAGGCGTAAGGGGCGTCCCCACGGTTTCCGGCGGCAGGTGCAGAAAAGGAGATTGTTATGATCGACTATTTGCGGGAACTGAACTTTGTTTCCGTAACCCTGCGGCTGCTGCTGGCCGCCGTCATCGGTTTCTCTCTGGGCATGGAGCGGGAGCGCAAGCGCCGCCCTGCCGGATGCCGCACCTATATGCTGGTGTGCCTGGGTGCCGCGCTGACCATGCTGCTGAGCCAGTACGAATACTATATGCTGACCAACAGCTGGAATGCCATTGCGCTGGAGGTGGGCATCCGCACGGACGTTTCCCGCTTCGGCGCACAGGTCATCAACGGCGTGGGCTTCCTGGGGGCAGGCACCATTCTGGTTACGGGGCGCCGGGAGGTCAAGGGGCTGACCACGGCGGCAGGCCTGTGGGCTTCCGCCTGCATGGGGCTTGCCATCGGCGCAGGCTTCTTTGAGTGCGTCCTGCTGGGCGCCATCCTTATTTTCATCTCCATGCGCATTCTGCCTGCGGCGGAAAACCTGATTATCGAGCAGGCACCCTTCCTCAATATCTATGTGGAATTCAGTTCACTGGACGACATCGGCTGCATTATCGGGCATATCAAAAAGCAGGACGTCCGCATTCTGGACGTGGAGATTGACCACGGCAGGGCGGACGGCTCCGGCAGTCCCAGCGCTGTGTTTTCCCTCCGGCTGGCCAACCGCCGTCTCCATGCGGAGATGCTGGTGTCTCTGGCCGGGCTGGATTGCGTATATGCCGTTGAAGAATATTGAGGAGGGTGAACGATGCTGCCTTTGTTTGATAACCTGCGGAATGTGACGCTGGCCGCCGTGATGGTGCGGATGCTGCTGGCAGTGCTCTGCGGCGGCCTGATTGGCGTGGAACGCACCTACAAGCGCCGCCCTGCCGGATTCCGTACCCACATCCTGATTTGTCTGGGCGCGTCCATGACCACGCTGACCAGCCAGTATCTCTTTCTGAACCTGCATTACTATACCGATATGGCTCGTCTGGGAGCGCAGGTGGTGGCCGGCATCGGCTTCATCGGCGCGGGCACCATTGTGGTCACCCGGCAGCAGCGGGTCAAGGGACTGACCACGGCGGCAGGTCTGTGGGCCTCCGCCATCATCGGTCTGGCGCTGGGCGGCGGTTTTTATGAGGGCGCCCTGCTGGCTACCCTGCTGGTGTTTTTCGCGGAATCCGTCCTGTCCCGGGTGGAGTACCGGATGATGGACCATGCACCGGAAATCAACCTGTATATGGAATACGCCGGCAAAACCGCGCTGGAAAGTGTCCTCCGGCTGTTCCGGGAGAACCATGTATCCCTGCAGGATATGGAGTTTACCCGTACCGCC
Organism: uncultured Dysosmobacter sp.; assembly: GCA_934636905.1. GTDB lineage: Bacteria > Bacillota > Clostridia > Oscillospirales > Oscillospiraceae > Oscillibacter. Next base: position 34,389 of record CAKUBJ010000017.1, read on the forward strand.
GGCAGCGACGGCCACAACCCCTGCGCCATTTTCTCTCTGCGCTTCAGCAAGGGAATTTCCGTGGACGAACTGCTGACCAGAGTCACCCGGATTGACGGCGTGGTATCCGTTCAGGAACTGTAAAAGACAGAATGACCGCTTTGCGGTCATTCTGCTTTCTCGCGAAGACCTTCGGCCGGCAGGACGGATATCCCTGACAGCCGGCGGACTCAGCAACAGAAAATCATTGAAAAGGAGCAATTTCCCATGCAAAAGGAATACGATATCATGGTTATCGGCCCCCTCTCTCTGGACCACAACATTGACTATCTCGGCAATGAACGCAAAGAGGTAGGCGGCGCCGTGGTGGCCTCCGGCTTTGCCGCCGCAGGCAGCGGCGCAAGAACCGCCATCTTCTGCAAGTCCAACGCCGCGGACGCCGACGTGAAGGAGCGCTTCGCCGGGGTCAACGCAGACCTCTACTGGGCGGCTTCCAAAGCCACCTGCTCCATCCGCAACCAGTATTTCACCGCCGATAAGGAAAAGCGCGCCTGCACCTCCATGGGGGTGTGCGACCCCTTCCGGTTTGAGGAACTTCCGCAGGTGAAAACCGCCGTCTATCACTTTGCGGGGCTGGTGTACGGCGATTTTGACGGCGCCCTTCTGGCGGAGGCTGCCAAACACGGCAAGGTGGGTCTGGATGTCCAGTGTATGCTGCGCCATGTGGAGCCGGACAAGTCCATGGCCTTCCATGACTGGAAGGAAAAGAAGGAACTGCTGCCCCTGATGGACTACTTCAAGACCGACGCCGCCGAGGCGGAGGTTCTTACCGGCCTGACCGACCGGGCGGAAGCCGCGAAGATGCTTCACGACTGGGGCGCCAAAGAGGTGGTCATCACCCACAATACGGAGGTGCTGGCCTACGACGGCCATCAGGTTTACACCTGCCCCATCAAGGCCCGGAACCTCTCCGGCCGCACGGGGCGGGGGGACACCACCTTTGCCGGCTACATTGCCGAGCGCCAGCGCGCCGGCGTGGAGGAAGCCCTGAACTTCTGCACGGCGCTGGTTTCCCTGAAAATGGAAACCCCCGGCCCCTTCAAGGGAACCCGGGAGGACGTGCTTGCCTACATGAAGGAGTTCTATTGATTCCCTGCGGCGCAGATAAGCAGACGGATTTGACCGGGGAACCTCCGCCATACCGGCGGAGGTTCCCCTTTGTAATGCCAAATCGGAAAACCATCCATTATTTTTGCATTTTTCCTGCGGATTGGTTGACAAACGGCAAAAATGTGGTATGATAGCCCAGTAATCGAATATCTGGCGAGGAAAAGGAAGAGTAACTGACCGGGAACCTGTAAAGAGAGCCGTCGTTGGGTGCAAGGCGGACAGGCACGGCAGAGAAAATCACCTTGGAGCCTCCAGCTGAAAGACGACGCGACATTAGAATCCATAAAAATCACATGATTTTTTTAGCGCGGTCAGCGCGTTGGATTCTTGTGAGCCGCACTGCCGCAGTGTCTGCGGCAGCAGCCATGGAAACATCGTTTCCGTGGCAGGGCGGATTAGTAGGTGTGGACGTATGACGGGCGTTATTCCGTCAGCCTGTGGATGCAGGCGTAAGGGGTCGTGCCCCGCAAGGGACGCGGCAAAAAGAGTGGTACCGCAGAGTGTTTCCAACGCTTTGTCTCTGAATGCAGAGGCAGGGCGTTTTTTTGTTTTGCCGGAGGAGGTTTGCAAATGAACTGCACCAGCTGTGGAAAGCCCTTGGAAGAAGGTTATCTCTCCAGCAAAGGGCCGGTATTCTGGTCGGAGGAGGTTTCCGGCTTTCTCATGCCCACCCGTCCGGGGGACGTGATGCTGGGGAAGGCCATGGGGCTGATGCGGCCGAAGGCATACCTCTGCCGGGACTGCCGGACGGTAACCGTAAAATACTGAGTAAGAGCTGCAATTACAAATATACAGAAGGAGATGCGTTATGGATTACAACAAGACCATCAATCTGCCCAAGACTGACTTCCCCATGCGGGCGGGTCTGCCCAAGCGGGAGCCGGAAATGCTCAAGCGCTGGCAGGACATGGACCTTTACAACGAACTGCTGAAGAAAAACGAGGGCAAGCCCCGGTTTTCCCTGCACGATGGCCCTCCGTTTTCCAACGGCGGCCTGCACATGGGTCACGCCCTGAATAAGTCCCTGAAGGACATCATCGTCCGTTCCTATGCCATGCGGGGCCGCTACACCCCCTATATTCCCGGCTGGGACAACCACGGTATGCCCATCGAATCCGCCATCATCAAGGAGCAGAAACTCAACCGCAAGGCCATGAGCGTCTCCGACTTCCGCACCGCCTGCCACAACTACGCCGAAAAGTATATCGGCATCCAGATGGAGGGCTTCAAGCGGCTGGGCGTGGTAGGCGACTGGGAGCACCCCTACAAGACCATGAACCCCAGCTTTGAGGCGGAAGAGGTGAAGGTCTTTGGCGAGATGTACAAGAAGGGCTACATCTATAAGGGACTGAAGCCCGTCTACTGGTGCTATCACGACGAAACCGCTCTGGCGGAGGCTGAGATTGAGTATCAGGACGACCCCTGCACCACCGTGTATGTGAAGTTCCCCATGCATGACGATCAGGGGAAGCTGAGCCATCTGGACAAGAGCAAGCTGAGCTTCGTGATCTGGACTACCACTATCTGGACACTGCCCGGCAACCTGGCCATCGCCCTGCATCCCTCCGAGAGTTATGCCGTGGTGAAGAACAAGGAAAACGGCGAACTGTATATCATGGCGGAAGCCCTCGCCGACAAGGTGATGAAGGTGGCGGGCATCGCCGACTACGAGATTGTGGAAACCCACGAGGGCGCCTTCTTTGAGAATATGCTGGCCATGCATCCCTTCCTGCCCAAGACCAGCCGTCTGGTGCTGGCGGACTACGTCACCATGGATTCCGGTACCGGCTGCGTCCACACCGCCCCCGGCTTCGGCGCCGACGACTACCAGACCTGCAAGCGCTACGGCATGGACATGGTGGTGCCTGTGGACGATCAGGGCCGCCACACCGACTATGCCGGCAAGTACGCCGGGATGGTGGTGGAGGAGTCCAACCCTGTCATCCTGAAGGATATGAAGGAGTCCGGCGCTCTGCTGGCCAGCGAGGAGATCGTCCACAGCTATCCCCACTGCTGGCGCTGCAAGAAGCCCATCATCTTCCGTGCCACCCCCCAGTGGTTCTGCTCCGTGGATGCCTTCAAGGACGAGGCCTGCGCCGCCTGCGACGATGTGCGCTGGGTGCCCGGCTGGGGCATTGACCGCATGAAGAGCATGATCCGGGAGCGGGCCGACTGGTGCATCTCCCGCCAGCGCCGGTGGGGTCTGCCCATCCCGGTGGTGTACTGCAAGGACTGCGGCAAGCCCGTGGTCACCGACGAAACCATCGCCGCCATTTCCGACCTGTTCGGAAAGGAAGGCTCCAACGCATGGTTTGACAAGGATCCTGCTGATTTCCTGCCTGCCGGCCTCACCTGCCCCCACTGCGGCGGCAAGAGCGGCTTCGAGAAGGAAACCGACACCCTGGACGGCTGGTTCGATTCCGGCTCCACCCATTTCGCCTCCATGAAGCGGGATCAGGGCTTCTGGCCTGCCGATATGTATCTGGAGGGTCTTGACCAGTACCGGGGCTGGTTCCAGTCCTCTCTGCTGACCGCCGTAGGCGCCTTCGGCAACGGCGCCCCCTTCAGGGAGTGCGTCACCCACGGCTGGACGGTGGACGGTGAGGGCAAGGCCATGCACAAGAGCCTTGGCAACGGCGTGGATCCCGCCGATATTTTCAATAAGTACGGTGCGGACATCCTGCGCCTGTGGGCAGCTTCTGCCGACTACCATGCCGACGTGCGGTGCTCCGACGCCATCTTCAAGCAGCTTTCCCAGAACTATCTGAAATTCCGCAACACCGCCCGGTACTGCCTGGGCAATCTGGACGGCTTCAATCCCAACCATCTGGTTTCTCCCGCAGAGATGCTGAAACTGGATCGCTGGGCCGTCACCCGCCTCAACGCCCTGATGGAAAAGTGCGCCAAGGCTTACGATGACTATGAGTTCCTGGTGATTACCCACGCCGTCAACGACTTCTGCGTGGTGGAAATGTCCAACTTCTATCTGGACATCATCAAGGATCGGCTGTACTGCGACGGGAAAGACGGCCTGTCCCGCCGCAGCGCCCAGACGGCTCTGTACCTGATTTTGGACACCATCACCAAGATCATGGCGCCCATCCTGTGCTTCACCGGCGACGAGATCTGGCTGGCCATGCCCCACAGGGAGGGGGACGACGTCCGCAACGTGCTGTTCAACGATATGAACGGCGTGTTTGCCGACTATGCCCTCTCTGCCGACGAGATGGCCAAGTGGGAGAAGATCATTGAGGTTCGCACCGCCGTCAACGGTGCACTGGAAGCCGCCCGGGCCGAGAAGAAGATCGGCAAGAGTCTGGAAGCTGACGTGGCGCTGACCGTCCCCGCCGAGGATGCGTTCCTTACGGACATGGACGGTGCCGCGCTGGCGGATCTGCTGATTGTGTCTCAGGTGGAAGTTGCCGTGGGCGGGGAACTGGCGGTATCCGTCAGCGAAGCTGCCGGTACCAAGTGCCCCCGCTGCTGGAAGCACAGCACCCGGGCGGACGAAAACGGCCTGTGCCCCCGCTGCGCCGCCGTGGTGGCCGCGCTGCCGGAGTTCTGAGCCATGGACAACGGCGTCAAGGCGATTCTGGTGGTCTTAGCCGCTGCACTGCTGGTGCTGGGAGTCTTTTTCCTGATGAGCACGCAGTTTGTTGTGCAGCCCATATGATTTCGGAGAAAGCGGAGACTATAAAAGAATACGGTACGCCCGGAGGGATTCCCCTCCGGGCGTACTGCTGTTCCGCCTGAATCCCTTCAAATTGTTCGCCAATCCTGCCGGATTTTGCCGGAAAGCGGTCGGAATGCACGGAATTTCCACGTTCCTCAAAAAAATTTTTCGGGCATTCCGTCAAATTTACCAAGACAGTTGTCCACGATTCAAGGACAATGGTTTTCCTGATTTTCCTTATATCGGGAAAATGTCCCCGACAGAAAGACAGATAAACGGCGGACAGCGCCCCTTTTTTCCGTTGAAGCGGGAAAAAGCGGGAAACTTTTTGTGCGGGTTTTATCTTGCGCGGCAGGCGGTTTCTACTTAAAATAGCACCATCCGGGACGCAGGAATGCCATTTTCCGCTTCCGGGTGGTTTGACTGAACGAAGGAGGATGAATTAAATGAAGAAGTTTCTTTCCGCAATGCTGGCGCTGGCCATGGCTCTGAGTCTGGCGGCCTGCGGCGCTGACAGCTCCAGCGATGCCAGCAGCGACAGCCAGAGCAGTTCTGACGCCGCTTCC
>CAKUBJ010000018.1 GCA_934636905.1 uncultured Dysosmobacter sp.
GTGGCCGTTCTCGTCAAAAATCTGGGACATGCCCACTTTTTTGCCGATGATTGCCTTCATGTGTATTTCCTCCTGTTCAGGTTATTGGTCGGCTTAGATGCGGAAATCCGCATTGCTCTGCCGACATGACCCTGTCCATCTCACGCAAGTCGATGGACAAATGGGTGAGCAGACTTGCTTTCAAAAAAGCGGAACGCTTTTTTGAGCCTTGGGAAGTGCGGGGATTACAGCTTGATCTCGATCTCCACGCCGGCAGGCAGCTCCAGCGCCATCAGGGCCTCCACGGTCTTGGGAGTGGAGTTGGTGATGTCGATGAGGCGCTTGTGGGTGCGGCGCTCAAACTGCTCGCGGCTGTCCTTGTACTTATGGACGGCCCGGAGGATGGTGACAACCTCCTTCTTGGTGGGCAGGGGGATGGGGCCGGAAACCTGGGCGCCGGTGCGCTTGGCGGTTTCCACGATCTTCTCGGCGCTCTGGTCGATGACCTGATGGTCATAGGCCTTCAGGCGGATGCGGATCATTTCTTTCTGTGCCATGATGTTTTCCTCCAATGTTTCGTAGGTTGTAGTACGGGTCCTGACGACCTACGGCGAGAAATTTTCTGTACGCTTAACCGTGCGTATCATTCCTGCTCATGAAAAAGACCGGCACTGGGCCGGTACTTGTCCATGGCGCGGCGATCTACGCAGCGTCAGGATTTCTCAGCCGCCCGATTCTCGGACATACTCCCCGGAAGTTACCTCCTTGCGGAGCAATCTCCCGGTTCATCGCAATGCCTGCGGGCAGGACAACCCCACCACGCGGACTTGATTATCATATAAGATATTTCGCCGGATGTCAAGGCCTTTTTCTCCGTTTTTCATAAATTTCCGAAAAAAACTTTGGCTGTGCCGGGAACCCCACGGCAGCGGAGCGTCCCGCTGCCGAAGGCGGAAAATACCGGGGAGGCACGGCCTCCCCGGCTGGATTTCCGCTCTGCCGAGCCGCTCAGATGCCCAGCTTTGCCTTCAGGGCAGCAATCATCTCCTGATACTCCTCGTCCTTCAGGTACACCGGCTCCGGGTTGGTGATGGCGAAGGCGCCGCCGAACTCAAAGTCCCCCTCATACTTCGGCACAATATGGAAATGCAGATGAGGGTTCGTGTCGCCGAAGGAGCCGAGATTCAGCTTGGTGCAGCCCCACAGTTCCTTGATGGCGCCGCTGGCCCGGGCCAGATCCTCCGCAAAGTCCGCCCGCTCCTCATCGGTGCATTCGCACAATTCCTTCTTGTGGGCCTTGAGGGCCAGCGCGCAGCGGCCCTTGTGAGCCTGATCCTTGAAGAGATACAGCACGCCGGCCTTCATCTCCCCGACCTTGAACATGATGGCTTCCCGTCCCTCGTGATGCTCGTCGCAGTAGAAACAACCCATGTGGCATTTTCTCCTTTCAACATCGGGGTTTTTTGCCGTATCCGCGCCCCGTTACCCTTAACATACAACGTGCCCCGGCCTTTGTCAAGGTCTGGGCACGCCGTAAAGATTTCATTGGCGCAGGACATCCCTCTTGGGTTATCTCCGCGCCAAGTGCCGCCGCTTTGCGGCGGTTGCGCTCCGAAACGCGCCTGCGGGCGCAGTCCCGCACACGCCCTTTACCCGCAGGGGGTACGCGGCATCCGTAGGCGGCAGAGCCGCTGACGGCTGCCCTGCCTTACCGCCGTAGAAAGTTTGCCGCTTAATTGGCGTTTACTACGACGCCCCGGCCTTTGTCAAGGCCGGGGGACGCCGCAAATTCGTCACTTCCGCTTTTCCATATACAGCTGGTTCTCCTCCCCCGCCCGGACGCGGTAGCCGTTGGGATTCACCCAGCCCATGTGCTCGTAAAAGCCCAGCGCCATGTCCGACGAGGTCAGCCAGACCCGTTTGGCCTTCGCCGCCAGTTCATCGCTTTCCAGCGCTTCAAACAGCTTCCGGCCATAGCCCTTGCCGATGGACTCCGGAATCAGGAAGGCTGCCACAATCTCCGCCTCCGCTTCCCCGTCCGGCAGCACCGTGCCGGAGCCGACAATCTGCCCGTCCTCCTCCAGCACATAGGTGTGGCCGGTGCGGGACAGTTCCACCATGGTTTCCGGGGAATAGTGGGGAATCAGGTAGTCCAGTTCGGACTTGGGGCTGGTGTAGTTTACCTCCCGCAGGGTGCGGCGAATCAGGGCGGAGAGAGCGTTCTCGTCCCCCATCTGAAAACGGCGGATGGTCAGCATGGCGTGCCTCCTTATATTATTATAGAATCCTGTTTTTATACGGACAGCGTGTCGGCCAGCGTCAGGCCGGGGTTGTGCTTGGTGAGGAAGCCCACGCTCCACTCACCGTCAAAGGCGATGAGATAGCGGTCCCGGAAATCCTGAAGGACAGCGGAGCCGGTGCAGAGCACCAGTTCGTCGGGGCGGCAGTCCATGGACTCCACCAGCCGCAGATGGTCGTAGGGCAGGCTGGTCATCCGCAGTTCCACGTTGTACTCGTTTTTCATCCGGTACTCAAATACGTCGAATTGCAGGGTGCCCACCACCCCTACAATCACCTCTTCCAGACCGGCGCCGGGAATCTTGAAAATCTGAATGGCGCCCTCCTGGGCAATCTGCTCCGTGCCCTTGATGAACTGTTTGCGCTTCATGGTGTCCTTGGGGGAAACCCGCATGAAGTGCTCCGGCTCAAAGGTGGGGATGCCGGAGTAGCGGAACTTCTTCCCCGGCACGGTGATGGTATCGCCAATGGAAAACAGACCGGGGTCGAACACGCCGATGATGTCTCCGGCATAGGCTTCCTCCACGATTTCCCGCTCCGCGGCCATCATGGTCTGGGGCTGGCTGAGGCGCATTTTCTTCCCGCTCTGGACATGGTAATATTCCGTGTCCCGCTGGAACTTGCCGGAGCAGATTCGCATGAAGGCCAGCCGGTCCCGGTGGGCCTTGTTCATGTTGGCCTGAATCTTGAACACAAAGGCGGAGAACTCCGGGGAGAACACGTCCACCTCCCCCTCGTCGCTGACCCGGGGCAGGGGCGGCGTGGTCATGCGGAGGAACTCCTCCAGAAACGGCTCCACGCCGAAGGTGGTCAAGGCGGAGCCGAAGAACACCGGGGACAGGGTGCCGTTCCGGACGGCCTGCATATCGAAGTCCCGGCCTGCCTCCAGCAGTTCCACCTCGTCCCGCAGTCTGGCGGCCTTTTCCGCCCCCAGCATTTCGTCCAGCGCCGGGTCGTCCAGCGTCACCTCCACGGAGTTCACCTTCTTGCCCCGGGTTTCCCCGGAGAAGAAGAGAATCCGCTGCTTTTCCCGGTCATAGACCCCGGCAAACTCCTTGCCGCAGCCGATGGGCCAGTTGACGGCGTAGGTGTCGATGCCCAACTCCCGCTCCACCTCTTCGCACAGTTCCAGCGGGTCCCGGGTTTCCCGGTCCATCTTGTTGATAAAGGTAAAAATGGGAATGTGCCGCAGGGCGCAGACCTTAAACAGCTTCCGGGTCTGAGGCTCCACGCCCTTGGCGCCGTCGATGACCATCACGGCGCTGTCCGCCGCCATCAGGGTGCGGTAGGTGTCCTCGGAGAAGTCCTGATGGCCGGGGGTGTCCAGAATGTTAATGCAGAAGCCGTCGTGCTGGAACTGCATCACAGAACTGGTGACGGAAATGCCCCGCTGCTTCTCAATCTCCATCCAGTCGGAGGTGGCGGCTCTGGCCCGCTTGCCCTTGACCTCACCGGCCTGGGCAATGGCACCGCCGTAGAGCAGGAATTTTTCCGTCAGGGTTGTTTTACCGGCGTCGGGGTGGGAGATGATGGCGAAGGTCCGCCGCCGGGAAATTTCTTCTTCTAAAATTGACATGAGAATCCTCCTGAAATTATATGACACAGACTTGTTCATCTAACGTATTCTTCCCTGCCGGCGCAGGGGGAAAACGGGGAAATCAGGCGAAAACGTCCGGTTTCCCCTATGGTCAGAGGTCTTTTGCCGCGTATTTCTTCAGAAGGTCTTCAATGGCTTCGTCCAGAAGCCGGGATTTGTTGATGCGTGTCTTTTTCGACAACTCATTGAACGGCTCCACCAGTTCATTGGCCAGTGAAGAAACAATTCTTTTCCGATTCACTAAAACCGATTCGCCCATGCGCTACCTCCATCTATACTATATGGTAACTATATCATCACTATCCTGCTCTTGACAAGTAGGACACATATGTTGTATATATGATATAAACAATGCACTATGGAGGTACTATTATGGACACATACAACGGCACCCTTGACCTTCTCCTCAGTCTGGTGATGCGGGAACAACGGAACGCCGACGCGGCAGCATTCCGCGCCCCCGCCGAGGAATACCGCCATCAGCTGGAAGCCCTGCTGACCGGCCGGCAGGACGACCCGGCGCTGCGGCGGGAGCTGCTGCGGCTCAGCGACCTCCATGACGCGCTGGAGGACTGCCACGCCGGCTTCCACTTCCGGGCCGGGGTGCAGCTGGGGCTGGCGCTGGGCAGCATTGCGGTTCTGCCGGACGCGCCGGTGGATTGACGCACCGCCCCTTGTAAAACCCGGCAATCTGTGGTATTTTTATGGCAGAAACCATGATTCCGTAGACAGACGGGCGAACTGCGGTTCCGGCGGCGGAAAGAAGGCCGGAGGGCGTGTCCGCCCTGTCCATCAGGAGGGAAGGAGCCGCTATGAAATCCCATAGTTCCGCTTCCCGCAGCGGCACCCTGGACTCCCTCCGGGGGCTGACGCTGGTCAGCATGATTGCCTATCACACCTGCTGGGATTTGGTCTATCTGTACGGCTTTGACTGGGGCTGGTACCGCTCCTTTCAGGCCTATGTCTGGCAGCAGAGCATCTGCTGCACCTTCATCCTGCTCTCCGGCTTCTGCTGGCAGATGGGGCATCATCCCCTGCGCCGGGGGCTGATGAGTTTTCTGGGAGGCGCCGCCGTGTCGCTGGCAACCCTGCTGGTGATGCCGGAGGAGCCGGTGCGCTTCGGGGTGCTGACCTTTCTGGGCACCGCCGCCCTGCTGACGGTGCCTCTGCGTCCCCTGCTGAGCCGCGTCCCGCCCCGGCTGGGGCTGGCCGTCAGCTTCGGGCTGTTTCTGGTGCTGCGGGACGTGAACGACGGCTTTCTGGGCTTTGCCGGCGTCCCCCTGTTGTCCCTGCCTCAGGGCTGGTACGCCAACCTCCTCACCGCCGGGCTGGGCTTTCCCGCCCCGGGCTTTGTGTCCTCGGACTACTTCTCCCTGCTGCCGTGGCTGCTGCTGTTCTGGACGGGCTTCCATCTCTACCGCCTGCGGCCGGAAACCCCTGCCCTGCCGGACATCCGCCTGCCGGGATTCTCTGTTTTGGGGCGGCACTCCCTGCTGATTTATCTCCTGCACCAGCCGGTGGTTTACGGTCTGCTGGCGCTGCTGCTCCATGGACAATAACACAAATTTCTTGACGGTTTTCTGACGGATTTTCGTCACTTTTTATCTGCCTCTTTATTGAAGCCTGTAGTATACTAAGGCCCGCGGAGCCCCGCCCCGCCTGCCTGATGCGGCAGGCCGGGCGTTTCCATTTTCCCTCCGCAGAAAGAGGCATATCATGTTATCGCAGCTTCTGGCAATCGCCATTTTTCTGGCAATGTTCACCCTGATTATTCTCGACAAGGCGCCCCGGCACATCATCACCCTGTCCTGCGCCGCCGTCACCCTTTTTCTGGTGTTCGGCCTCTGTATGCACAGCGCCGAGGCTGCAGAGGAAGCCCTGAGCCTGTCCAGCATCTTCCAGCCGGAGTTCTGGTACAACGCCGGGGAGGCCACCACCTCCGTCGGCATCAACTGGGAGACGATTTTCTTTATCGCCGGCATGATGATTATGGTGGAGGGCATGGCGGAAAGCGGATTCTTCCGCTGGCTGTGCATCACCATCGCCCGGGCGGTGCATTTCCGGGCAAGGCCCGTCTTTCTGTCGTTTATGGTAATGGCGGCGGCTCTGTCCATGTTTATTGACAGCATCACCGTCATCATGTTTCTGGCAGCCGTCACCGTGGAACTGGCGCAGCTGCTGGAACTGAACCCGGTGCCCATGATTCTGGCAGAGATTTTCTGTTCCAATCTGGGGGGCTCCGCCACCATGTGCGGCGATCCCCCCAACATCATCATCGGCACCTCTCTGGGCTGCACCTTCTTTGACTTCATCTCCAACACCGGCCTCATGGCGCTGGTGTCTCTGGCGTTCATGCTGGTTTATTTCTGCGTGTTCTACCGCAGAGAAGTAGTGGATTCTCCCCGGATTGGGGAACTGTCCGCCGCCTGCCCCCTGCCCCGGGACGCCATTGTCAGCCGCAGGGGCTTTGTCCTCAGCTGCTGCATCTTTCTGGCGGCGGTGGTGCTGCTGGTGACCCACGCCCAGACCCACCTGACGGTATCCTGCATCGGCGTGTTTATCGGCGTCGCCACGCTGGCAGGCAATTACAAAAACGCCCTCCGCATCCTGAAACAGACGGACTTCCGGACGCTGCTGTTTTTCATCGGCCTGTTTGTGGTTATCAGCGGGCTGGAGGAAACCGGGGTGCTGGATTTGATTTCCTCCCTCATTGCCGGCGCCGCCGGCGGGCACACCTTCCTGCTGGCCGTTATCATCCTCTGGGGCAGCGCCGTGGCCAGCGCCTTTATTGACAACATCCCCTTTGCCGCCACCATGATTCCCGTGATCCGGAGCCTGTCGGCGGCGGAGGGCATCCCCCTGTCCACACTGGCGTGGGCGCTGTCTCTGGGCACCGACATCGGCGGCAACGCCACCCCCATCGGCGCCTCCGCCAATGTGGTGGGCACCTCCATTGCCGCCAAGAGCGGCCACCCCATCAACTGGCGCACCTACTGCCGCTCCATGGCGCCTGCCACCGTTCTGGTGACCCTCATCGACACCCTTCTGCTGTACGTCCGCTATTTCTAATCCCCACTATTTAAGGAGGTCTTTCTCATGTCCCATCCGTTGATTATCGCCATTGGCCGGGAGTCCGGCAGCGGCGGTCTGGAAATCGCCCGCACGCTGGCGGAGCGGTTCGGCCTGCCCCTGTATGACAAGAACATTCTTCAGCACGCCGCCGATGCCAAAGGTGTGACCGCGGCCTCTCTGGAGCCGTATGACGAGTGCCCCCGCTCTCTCCTGTTCTACCGCAGCATCAAGGGCTTCAGCAATGCCCCGGAAGACGGCGTGGCGCAGATGCAGTTTGAGCTGCTGCGCCGGCACGCCGCCGCAGGAGAGTCCTTTGTGGTGCTGGGCCGCTGCGCCGAGGAGGTTCTGGCGGACTGCGAGGGGCTGGTGTCCATCTTCATCGAAGCGGATCTGGACTTCCGCATCCGCCGCACCCCCCTGCCCGGAAACAAGGCGCTGGACTTCATCCGCAAGCAGGATCGCCAGCGCCGCATCTACCACGATCAGCACTGCAAGGGGGACTGGGGTGACGCCCAGAACTACGATCTGGTCATCAACAGCGCCCGGCTGGATATCCCCGGCACCGTGGATGTGCTGGAGCACTATATCCGCGCCCGGCAGGCCTGCCTCGAAAATCAGGACGCCTGTGTATAAGCCGCGGCGGCAGGGCGAATGCCGCCTTGCCGAAACGGAAAAAGTGAACAGAAGAACCGGGCGGCGGTGCACAGCACCGCCGCCCGGTTACCTTATTTTACCTTATGGAACGCTTTTGGAAAATCAGACCTTCTCCACCACAACTGCGGTGCCCATGCCGCCGCCGATGCAGAGGGTAGCCAGACCCTTCTTGGCCTCGGGACGCTTCATCATCTCGTGGATCAGGGTGACGATGATCCGGGCGCCGGAAGCGCCAACGGGGTGACCCAGAGCGATGGCGCCGCCGTTGACGTTGACCTTGCTCATGTCGAAGTGCAGTTCACGGGCCACGGCGATGGACTGGGCGGCGAAAGCCTCGTTGGCCTCCACCAGGTCGATGTCCTCGATGGACACGCCGGCCTTCTTCATAGCGGCACGGGAGGCCACCACGGGGCCGACACCCATGATCTTGGGATCCACGCCGCCCTGGCCCCAGCCGATGAGCTTCACCATGGGCTTCAGGCCGTACTTCTCAACAGCCTCGCCGGAAGCCAGCACGATGGCGGCAGCGCCGTCGTTGATGCCGGAGGCGTTGGCGGCGGTCACGCGGGGCGTACCCTTGTCCTCGGCGTCCTGAATGCCGGTGGGCTCAAAGGTGTTGACAACCTGGGGATTGGGAGACTCAGGGCCAACGGGGAACGCGCCGCGGAGTTTGGCGATGCTGTCGGCGGTGACGCCCTCCTTGGGATACTCGTCGCGCTTGAATTCCACGATCTCCTTCTTCACCTTCACGGGGACGGGAACGATCTCGTCGTCGAAACGGCCAGAGTCGCGGGCGGCGCAGGCCTTCTGCTGGGAAGCGGCGGCGAACTCGTCCTGCTCACGGCGGGTGATGCCCCAGATGTCGTTGATGTTCTCAGCGGTGGTGCCCATGTGATAGTTGTTGAAAGCATCCCACAGGCCGTCCTTAATCATCTCGTCCACGACCTTCTTGTCACCCATGCGGGCGCCCCAGCGCTCATCGGGCAGGGTGAAGGGAGCGGCGCTCATGTTCTCGGTGCCGCCGCAGACCACGATGTCGGAATCGCCGGCCAGAATGGAACGGGCACCCTCAATGACGGACTTCATGCCGGAGCCGCAGACCATGCCCACGGTGTAAGCGGGGACGGAATAGGGGATACCGGCCTTCACGGAAACCTGACGGGCGGGGTTCTGGCCCTGACCGGCGGTGAGGATGCAGCCGAACATCAGTTCGTCCACGTTCTCGGGAGCCACGTTGGCGCGCTTCAGGGCTTCCTTCACCACGATGGCGCCCATGTCCACAGCGGGGGTGTTCTTCAGGGAACCGCCGAAGGAGCCGATGGCGGTGCGGCAGCAGTTGACGACATAGAGTTCTTTCATGATGTTCCTCCATTTTTTTCAGGCAGGACAGACGCCTGCCGGGTTTACTCAAGCAGCGGGATTAATTGTTAAATTATTATCAATTAACTTCATCTCTCTCGCTTCGAGTAGAATTATAGGCGCTTTTCCCCGGTGCGTCAACGATAATCTGACTTTTCACGAAATTTTGTTAAATGATTCACAATTCCGTTGTGACTTTCGTCTAAATTGACGAATTTTTAACAAAGTCGTCAGGTAATGGTTTGCCTCTCCTTAATCCCCTTCCAGAAGGCCGCAGGATTCAATGTTCCGTACTCTTGGGCGCACTGAATCCGGCTGGTTTCCGCCGCGTCCTGAAGCAGTCGGTCGAAGTATGCCTCCCCCACCGCCGCCGTGTCAGTAGGGAGCCGCCGGAGAATCCAGAACCCGGCATCCGTTTCCAGCACACCGGAAATCTGCCCCGGTTCCAGCACCGCCGCCGCGTCCCGGAGAGCGTCCGTCCAGTCCGCCTCCGTCAGTTCCCCTCCCCCGGTTTCCTTCAGCAGAGCATCAAAGGCAGCGGAGGAATCCTCCGCCCCGTTGACGCGGCCAAACAGATCCGCCGCCCGCTGCCCTGCCGTTTCCCTGTCTCCCCCGGCGGGAACCGGAATCCCCTCCGCCCGCAGGAAGCCATGTTCCCTTCCGAACTGCTCCAGTTCTTCCGCCGTCGGCGCCAGCGGGCTGTCCGCCTCCTGAAAAAGGGCATAGAGTCTGGCATATTCCTGCCCCGTTTCCGTCAGAATCCGCCCCTGCGTCTCCGTCAGCCAGGGATAGTCCCGCCGGGGCAGGGCGGCCTGCTCCTCCTCCGTCAGGGTGCAGCCCCACTCCTCCGCCCAGGCCTGCACCGCCGCATAAAGGGCGGTGTCCGTCAGCGCGTCCGCCTTCACCCGCTCCGCCAATGTCTCCCCCGTTCCCAGCGGCAAATCCCAGTCCGGCTCCGTCCCGGCGGCGGCACACTGCTCCTCCAGCTGCCGGCAGTCCGATGCCAGCCAGTAGAGATACTGCCACGCCGGAATCTCCCGGCCGTCGATGACCAGCAGGATTCCGTCCTCATCCAACCCGGCGGCCTGTCCCAGAACCGGCGCGGCGGCAGCCTCCTCTCGGCTGCCGCACCCGGACAGCACCGCGCACAGCAGAAGGATTCCCAGCCATGTCTGTTTTTTCATCGCACACCTCCCGAGGTTTGTCCTTTCTCCCATGGTATGCGTGGCGGCGGAGCAATATGCGCAGACGGACACCGCCCCGCCGCAAAGCGGCGGGGCGGTGTCGGAACAGAGGAGCCGCATCAGAGCAGCGCGGCGGCAATCAGCAGGAGGGTCGTCAGCAGCAGATAAATCACCATCAGCTTCCACACGAATTTCAGCCACTTCTCATAGGGAATCCGTCCCAGTGCCAGCGCCCCCATCACCACGGCGGCGGTGGGCGTCACCAGATTCACAAGGCCGCAGGCAGACTGGAAGGCCGTCACCACCACGTCGCCGCCAACGCCGGCAAACTGTCCCAGAGGCGCCACCACCGGCACCGACAGCGTGGCCAGCCCGGAGGAGGAGGGAATCAGCACGGACAGGGGGAGATAGATGAGATACACCAGCACCACAAAAGCCACGGCTCCCAGCCCGGACAGGGCACGTTCCCCCCAATGGAGGATGGTATCGGTGATGCGGCCGTCGTTCATCAGCACGGTGATGCCCCGGCTGATGCCGATGATGAAGGCCACACCCAGCAGATCCGTACAGCCGGAGACAAACGTCTCCGCCAGCGTCACCTCTCCCATGTGATCCATCAGTCCCACCGCGATGCCCCCCACCAGAAACAGGGCAGACAGTTCCGGGAACCACCAGCCCAGCGCCGGCAGGGGCAGTCCCATCTCGTCAAAGGGGATGACCCCGTAAATCATCACAAGGAACGTCCCGGCAAAAACCAGCAGGATGGCCATGTGCCGCCGCGTCAGGGGCTGGACGTGTCCCGCATCGGCGTGGAGCCGCCCTGCGCCGATGCCCACCACCGAGCGGCCGGGGTTCTTTTTCACTCCGGCGGCATAGGCGGAGACGTACCAGATGGCAATCCCCTCAAACAGCACAAACTGGAGAATCCGCCAGAGGATGCCGTCTCCCAGCGACACGCCGGCAAAGCCGGCGGCAATACCGGTGGCAAAGGGGTTCACCGTGGAGGCAATGACCCCCGCCCCTGCCCCCAGCAGAATCACCGCCACCCCCACCACCGCGTCATAGCCCGCCGCCAGAAACACCGGCAGCAGGAGGGGGAAGAACGCCATGGTTTCCTCCCACATTCCGTAGGTGGTGCCGCCAAGACCGAAGAACACCATGAGGATGGCAATGAGCAGGCTTTCCCTGCCCTTCAGCCGGGCAATCACATTGCTGACTCCGGCGTCAATGGCGCCGGTTTTCATGACGACGCCCAGAAAGCCGCCTACCATCAGGATGAACACGCAGACGTCCACCGCGTCGTAAAACCCGCTGAAGGCGGCCTTCAGCACCGCTCCCGCCCCCTGGGGTGCCGCCTTCACGGCGTGATAGCTGCCGGAGACGGGAACGCCGTCCCGATAGTCATAGCTGCCTGCCGGGATGAACCATGTGGTGGCGGCCACCAGAATAATCAGGCAGAACAGGATGGTATAGGCCGTAGGCATCCGGAATTTGCGCTGTTCCATGGGCTTCTTCCCTCCTTGCCGGCAGATTTATACGCCGATGGTGGCCGCCATGACGGCCTTGATGGAGTGCATCCGGTTCTCCGCCTCGTCAAACACCACGCTGTGGCGGGAGCGGAACACCTCGTCCGTCACCTCCCGGATGTCCACGCCCCTGTCGTGCCACTCCTTGGCCATCTTCGTCTCAAAGTCGTGGAAGGAGGGCAGGCAGTGGAGATACAGCACATCGGGATTCTCCGCGGCCTTCAGGGTTTCCTCCGTCACCCGGAAGGGGGAGAGCAGCCGCACCCGCTCCGGAATCTGTGCCTCCTCCCCCATGGAGGCCCACACATCGCCATAGATTACGTCGGCACCCTTCAGATCCTCCATATGGTCGGTGATTTCAATCAGCCCGCCGTTTTTCCGGGCTTCTTCAAAGGTGGATTTTACCACCTGCTGATCCATCTGCCGCGCCAGTTCCTCCGGCCCCATGGCCACAAAGTGCATTCCCATCTTGGCGGCACCCATCATCCACGCGTAGCACATATTGTTCCGCACGTCGCCGGGAAACACCACCTTCACCTTGTTCAGGGGCTTTTTGCAGTGCTCCTCAATGGTCATGAGATCCGCCAGAATCTGGGTGGGGTGGTCGGCGTCCGTCAGGCCGTTCCACACCGGCACGCCGGCCCACTTCGCCAGATCCTCCACCACCTGCTGGTCATAGCCCCGGTACTCGATGCCGTCAAAAAACCGTCCCAGCACCTTGGCGGAGTCCTCCAGCGACTCCTTTTTGCCCATCTGGGAGGAGCCGGCGTCCAGATAGGTGACGTGGGCGCCCTCCTGGGTAGCCGCCACCTCAAAGGAGCACCGGGTGCGGGTGGAGGTCTTTTCAAACAGCAGGACAATGTGCTTGCCCTGCATCATGGGATCGCAGATCCCGGCACGGCGCTTGGCCTTCAGGTCGTGTCCCAGATCCAGCAGATACCGGATCTCCGCCGGGGTGAAGTCGGCCAAAGTTAAGAAACTCCGGCCTTTCAGATTGACTGCCATAATGCTTCTCCTTACCTTTCAAATCCGTTCATTTTCGGTTCACGGGCGCCCCGCCGACGGGACGCTTACGGGTCGTCCCGGATCAGGGGCATACTCATGCAGCGGGGGCCGCCCCTCCCCCGGCTCAGTTCCGCGCTGGGGATGGTGTGGATGCGGATGCCTGCCTCCTCCAGAGAGCGGTTGGTGACGTAGTTCCGGCTGTACACCACCACCTCGCCGGGGGCGATGGCCAGGGTGTTGCTGCCGTCGCTCCACTGCTCCCGGGCGGCGTCGATGACGTGCCCCTGCCCGCAGGGGATCAGGGTCACCTGTGAAAGCCCCAGATGCTCCTTGAGAATGTCCTCCAGCCGCCCGCTCTCCTGCCGGATGTGCATCCCGCCGTCCTCCAGTTCCATGACGAACACGGTGATGTCATTCAAAATATTGGGGTGCACGGTGAACTTGTCCCGATCCACCATGGTGAACACGGTGTCCAGATGCATGAAGGAGCGGCTCTTGGGGATATTGAAGGCCAGCACCTTCCGGAAGGTTCTGCTCTGAGAGAGCACCGTCTGCGCCAGCTGGTCGATGGAGTCCCCCTCCGTTCGCTCCGAGATGCCCACCGCCAGCACCTGCGGGGACAGCACCAGAATGTCGCCCCCCTCCAGCGAGGAGGAGGCGCTGCGGTCATACCAGCGGGGCGCGTTCTTGTACCAGGGGTTATGCTCGAAAATCAGCCGCCCGAACAGGGTTTCCCGGTTTCTCGTAACGGTGTGCATCCGGTGGATGGACACGCCGGTGCCGATGGTGGCAAAGGGATCCCGGGTAAAATAGAGGTTGGGCATGGGGTCCACGGCGAAGGGGTAGTCCTCATCCAGTCCGGAGAGATGGTCGCTGAGCCGCCCCCCCTGCTTCCGCAGGTCACTGCGGCGGATGCCCGCCATCATGGCGGACACCAGCTCCCTGTCATTCAGGCCGGCAAGGTATGCCGCCACGGCATCCCGGGCGGCTTCGTCCGGCAGGCCGGCCTCGTCCAGAAATTCCGTCACGAACCCCTGCCGCACCTCCGGGGAGGTCAGGGAATTCACCACCAGATCCGTCAGGTACACCACCTCCACCCCGGCGTCCCGCAGACACTGGGCAAAGGCGTCGTGCTCCGCCTGCGCTTCTCTCAGATAGGGAATATCGTCAAACAGCAGCCGTTCCAGATATTCCGGCATAAGGTTTTCCAACTCCTGACCCGGCCGGTGCAGCAGCACCTTCCGCAGCCGCCCGATCTCGGAGGTATTATGGATGCCTGTTTCCATGCGATCACTCCTTTTCCAGTTACGTCATTAGGGTTGCAGTTTTTTTCGCTTTTATCCGCAAAAAGATTGCGGCGCGCCGGAAAAGGGGGTATGATAGCAGGCAGAGGATGTGATGCATATGAAACGCTGTGTCATTGTCGGCGGTGCGGAAATCCGGACGTATGAACGGGTTCGAAGCTATTTCCGTCCCGGTGACTTTTTCATTTACTGTGACTGCGGCCTGCGGCATCAGGCGGGGCTGAGGGCGGAGCCCAATCTCATCATCGGGGACTTCGACTCCCACGCAAGGCCGGTTACGGATACGGAAACCATTGTCCTGCCGGTGAAAAAGGACGATACCGACACGGTATTCGCCGTCAAGGAGGCGCTGCGCCGGGGCTTTGACGACTTCCTGCTGGTGGGCGTTTCCGGTGGGCGGCTGGATCACACGCTGGTGAACGTCTATTTGCTGGTGATGCTGCGGCAGCAGGGAAAGCGCGCTCTGCTGGTGGACGATTTTTCGGAGATGGAACTGGTGGGGGCGGAGCCGGTGGAGATTTCCTCCCGCTACCCCTACTACTCGCTGGTAAACATCACCGGCACCGCCCGGGGCATTACGGAAACCGGCTGCAAATTCCCGCTGGACAACGGGGAAATCCGCTGCGATTACCAGTACGGCACCAGCAACGAGGTGCTGCCGGGGCAGACGGCGGTGGTGTCCGTGAAGGAGGGCACCCTGCTGCTGATCCGGGACTTTCCGGAATAAGTGAGAAAACCGTCCGGCACTGTGTGCCGGACGGCCGAAAAACAGTTGACCCGGCCGATATTCGGCCGGGTCTTTCCATTTGTATGCAGATTTACCGGCGGCAGGTAGTCCGCTGAAACTGTCCGCCGGCAGGAGGTATAAAAGAGCATTTTTTTGTTCTTCTGAAAGGATTTGTCAGTTAGGCAAACAGGAATTTACATGTCCATTTCAAAAATCAAATCCATGTCTTTGATTTTTCCATAATCAGATATAACCGTTGGAATATATCCTACATAACGATACCCTTTCTTTGCATATTCATCAATAATCTGCCTGTGCTCTTCCGATTTAGCTCCAACTAATTTCCCTATATGCACAGAAACGTATTCATATTTTTTCATTGCATAACACCTCCAACTTCCGATTTATCATGCTTTTCCCAATAAATTATATTATATCAGAAAACGGCAGGAAAGTCCACCGTCCAGCCCCGGCACCCGCCCCAGCCCGTCGCAGATTCCGTGGTCGGCACTCCTGCCGCCGAAAAAATCAGCCGGGAGGACGGCAAAACCGTTCTCCCGGCTGTGTACAGTTCCATCGTTCCCGCTTGCGCGGTTACTTCTTCTCCTCGTCCACCCGCAGGCAGCGCATGGCGTTGAGGATGGCGATGAAGGCCACGCCCACGTCCGCAAACACCGCCAGCCACATGGGGGCTTTGCCCAGCGCACCCAGCAGCAGCACGATAGCCTTGACCGTCAGGGCAAAGATGATATTCTCGCGGACAATCCGCACCGTCTTGCGGGCAATCCGGATGGCGGTGGGAATCTTACCCGGCCGGTCGTCCATCAGCACCACGTCCGCCGCTTCAATGGCGGCGTCGCTGCCAAGGCCGCCCATGGCAATGCCGATGTCGGCGCGAGTCAGCACCGGGGCGTCGTTGATGCCGTCTCCCACAAAGGCCAGCTTCCCGGTTTCCTGCCGCAGCAGTTCCTCCACCCGGCATACCTTGTCGGCAGGCAGCAGTTCCGCGTGATACTCGTCCAGCCCCAGAGCGTCCGCCGTGGTGTGAGCCACCTCCTTGACGTCGCCGGTGAGCATGACGGTTTTCTTCACGCCCAGCGCCTTCAGCGCGGCAATGGCCTCCTTCGCGTCCGGCTTGGGCAGGTCGGAAATGACGATATGCCCGGCATAGAAGCCGTCAATGGTCACATGGACAATGGTGCCCGGCAGTTCACAGGGCAGCCAGCTGACCTTCTGCCGCTCCATAAGGCGGCTGTTGCCGACCCCCACGCTGCGGCCGTCCACCCTGGCCATGATGCCGTGGCCGGCAATCTCCTCCACGTCGCTGACCCGTTCCCCGTCCAGGGTCTTCCCGCAGGCTTCCCGCAGGGACACGGCAATGGGGTGGGTGGAATACTGCTCTGCCAGCGCGGCGTATTCCAGCACCTGCTCCTCCGTGAAGCCCGCTTCCGGGTGGACGGCAGTAACGGAGAAGGTGCCCTTTGTCAGGGTACCGGTCTTGTCGAACACCACGGTGTCCGCCTTGGCCAGCGCTTCCAGATAGCTGCCGCCCTTTACCAGAATGCCGCATTTGGAGGCGCCGCCGATGCCGCCGAAGAAACTCAGCGGCACGGAAATCACCAGTGCGCAGGGGCAGGAGATGACCAGGAAGGTCAGGGCGCGGTGGAGCCATTCCGTCCAGGTCGTTCCCGCCAGAAACGCCGGCAGGGAGGGCAATGCCGCCAGCAGGATGGTGGGAATCAGGAACAGCGCCAGTGCGGCGTACACCACGCAGGGGGTGTAGTATCTTGCAAAGCGGGTGATGAACTGCTCGCTGACGGCTTTCTTTTCGCTGGAATTTTCCACCAGTTCCAGAATCTTGGACACGGTGGACTCCTCGCAGGGCTTGGTGACGGTAACCCGCAGCAGCCCCGTCAGATTCACGCAGCCGCTGATGATGTCATCCCCCGGCCGGATGCTCCGGGGCAGGGACTCACCGGTAAGGGCGGCGGTGTCCAGTGTGGAGCTGCCCTCCAGCACGGTGCCGTCCAGCGGCACCCGCTCGCCGGGCTTCACCACAATCACGGAGCCAACCGCCACGTCCTCCGGGTCCACCTCTTCCAGTCCGTTTTCCGTTTCCAGATTGGCGGTGTCGGGGCGGATGTCCATCAGCGCGGCAATGGAGGCCCGGGACTTGCCCACGGCATAGTCCTGAAACAGTTCGCCGGTCTGATAAAACAGCATGACGAACACCGCCTCGGCGTACTCGCCGGTGGCATACGCCCCGATGGTGGCAATGGCCATGAGGAAGTTCTCGTCAAACACCTGCCCGTTGACAATGCCAAGGCCGGCCTTTCTCAGCACGTCATAGCCGATAAGCAGGTACGGAAGCAGGAAGCAGGCCGCCTGTACCCAGCCGGTGACGGGCAGCAGCTTCATCAGAATCAGCAGTGCCGCCGACATCAGGATGCGCGTCAGCACCTTTTTCTGCTTTTTGCTTAAAGTCGTCATCATACGTTCCTTTCAGGAAGCGCGCCGCCTGCCCGGCGGCGCGCTTTTCCGCTTTTACTTCAGATGCAGTTCGCAGTCCGGCTCAATCTTTTTGGCCGTGGTGATGACCTGCTGCAGAATCTCGTCATAGCGGGCATCGTCGGCGTCCAGTGTCAGCTTCTGGGTCATAAAGCTGACGGAGGCGCTGTTGACGCCGTCAATCTTCCTGATGGCCTCTTCCACCTTGGCAGCGCAGTTGGCGCAGTCGATTTCAAATTTGTAGTGCTTCTTCATGATAAATTCCTCCTGATTCAAAATATTCACAGAGAATGGACTCGGAATTACAATCACTCAAGAATGTGCTCCAGCCCCTGATTGATGATGGTTTTCACATGGTCGTCTGCCAGCGAGTAAAACACCGTTTTACCGTCCCGCCGGGAGGTCACCAGCCGGGCGTTTTTCAGTGCCCGCAGCTGATGGGAAATGGCGGACTGGGTCATGCCCAGCAGCGCCGCAATGTCGCACACGCACATCTCCGCCTCAAAAAGGACGTACAGAATCCGGATGCGGGTGGAGTCGCCGAAGATACGGAACAGTTCCGTCAGGTCGTACAGGGTGTCCTCCCCCGGCATCTCTTTGCGGACTCGCTCCACGATTTCGTCGTGGGCATGCATGAACTCGCAGCATTCCACGTTATAGCGGTCTTCCATGGTTCCCTCCTTTCATTTGAACGTCTGTTCATGTGTTCATTGTATCACTCGTTCAGCTTTTGTCAACCCCTTTTTGAAAAAAGAATGGAAGCTGCCGAAGAAATATGCTACACTGCTTGAGAACGCTGAAAGGAAGGTTTACAAATACACCATGGATGAAAAAGAACTGGCCAATCTCCGCAAGCAGGCAGAAGCCATCCGCTTCTCCGCATACAATCACATTGAACTTGCTCTGGCGGAGCCGGATCACGCCGTATTCCGGCTGAACATCCGGCCGGAGAGTAAAAACTCCTACAATATTGTCCACGGCGGCGCCCTCTATACCATGGCGGACAATGCCTCCGGCTTCGCCGCCCACTCGGACGGCCGCAGCTATGTGACCCAATCCGGTTCCCTGCATTTCATCCGCAACCGGTCGGAGGGGGAAATTCGGGCAGAGGCGCGGGTGCGCCACCGGGGGCGGGCCACCTGCCTTGTATCCGTGGACATCTGCGACGAACAGGGCATCCTGCTGGCCACCGGGGAATTTGCCTTCTTCTGCATCGGTGAGGCCGCCGGAGACGGGGAAGCCCCCCGCCGGTAAGCCCGCAGTTCTCTGCGGCGGCAGAGCGCAAAAACAGGAACGCCGGCCGGCGGAACCGGGTCGTCTTTTGTAGGATGTTCCGAAAGTGCCGCCGCCCCGGAAAAAAAGCTTGAAAACAGGAAACCGCCGCCGTAGAATAGGGCATCATAATTCTGAAAGGGTGATCTCATGGAATTTCACGCAAAAGAGCAGCTGCCCGGCCTGCTGGACTGGATGCGCCAGCAGATGCGCGCCTGCGGCGGCAAGACGGCAGTCATCGGCATTTCCGGCGGCAAGGACAGCGCCACCGTGGCGGCACTGGCCGTGGCGGCTTACGGGAAGGAAAACGTAGTAGGCGTCCTGCTGCCCAACGGTGTCCAGCCGGACATTGACTACTCCAACGGGCTGGTGGAGTTTCTGGGAATCCGCCACTATGTCTTTAATATTCAGGGGGGCACTGACGGCATCCTCAGCGAGATGACCCGTCTGGGCATGACCCCCAGCCGCCAGACCACGGTGAACCTGCCCTCCCGGATGCGGATGCTGACTCTGTACGCCATTGCCCAGAGCGAGGACTGCGGCATTGTGCTGAACACCTCCAACCTCTCCGAGGACTGGGTGGGCTACTGCACGGTTTACGGCGACGCCACCGGCGCCTTCTCCCCTCTGGGGATGTACACCACCGAGGAGGTCATTGCGCTGGGGGCGGAACTTGGTCTGCCGGAAAAATTCCTGCTGAAGCCTCCCTCCGACGGGCTGAGCGGCCTCACCGACGAGGACAATCTGGGCTTTTCCTACCACGCCGTCAACGAGTACATCCGCAATGGTGTGGTGGAGCCGGAAATCAGGGAGAAAATCGACCGCCTGCACAGAGCCAGCCGCTTCAAGTTCCAGCTGATGCCGGTGTACCACAACGGCCTGCCCATGGCGCTGACGGACGAAACGGACTACTACAAATAAATTCCGGAACCCCTGACGGATTTCGGGCGGAACGCATCAATCCCGCAGGGCGGCTCCTTTCGGAGCCGCCCTGCGGGATTCTGATTGCTGCTTTTTCAGATTCCGTTTTTCACTTGCCCTGTTCCGTGCGGTACAGGAAGGTGACAATCTGCGCTCTTGTGCAGGTGCCGCCGGGCAGGAGGTTTCTGCCGTCCCCCTGCACGATGCCGGCGGCCAGCGCCCAGTTCGTGGCCGGCCGTGCATAGCCGGGAACGGTGTCGGCGTCCTCAAAACCGGACACCAACTCCTGTAACGTCACGGCCTCCGGCGCCGCCCAGCGGAACAGGAAGGCCACCGTCTGCGCCCGGGTGCAGGGAGTGTCGGGGCTGAAGGTAGTATCAGACGTGCCGGTGGTGATGCCCTCACTCAGTGCCCAGCGGACGGCCTCGGTATACTGTTATGTGCCGTTTACCTCAGCCACTGCGTCCGCCGCCAGTGCCCCGGCAGGCAGCAGCGTCAGGCACAGCAGCAGGGAAAGCAGGACGCCAAGGCCCTGCCGCAGGATTTGATGGTGTTTCATGTTGTTTCCTCCATTTCTCCTTGTGGTCAGTGTTCCCGCTCCGCCATGGACAGCAGTTCGTCATGGCTCAGTTCCACGTTGCCGAAGCGGACAAAAATGCCGTTGGTCACGGCGCTGTCCCAAACCTGCGGGTTCGTCAGGGTGCGGAAGCAGATTTTGTCCAGATAGGGCTTCATGTCCAGCAGCAGCCGGCTGCCGGATACGAAATTCACCTGTAAAATGTGATTTGCCAGCGGCACCACGGCGCTGAGATACCTTCGCTCCAAACGGGAATCCCCCTTTCGTGTCTCCACATAAAAAATCCACCGTACCCACTGTACGGTGGATTTTCCCGATTCACAATTAACCAAAGGTCAGGTTTTGGAGGAAAACAACTCCGCCAGCCGCTTCCGCTTGGTGTGGGTGTCCCCCGCAATCCCCAGCTTGGAGTAAATCCGGTTGATGTACTGCTTGACGCTGCCCTCGGAGAGGAAGAGCCGTTCCGCAATTTCCCGGTTGGTCAGCCGCGCCGCCATCAGTTCCGCAAGCTGCTGCTCCCGCTCCGTCAGGGCAGCCAGCGCCTCCGGCCGGCGGCTGCCGGCTTGGCGCCGTTCTCCTTCCTCCCCCAGCCGGAGAATCTCCCGGGTCAGGTCAGTCCGTGGCATCTGGGGCAGCAGCGTTTTCAGGTACCGGTAATTTTCCACGAAGGGCAGGGCAAAGCCGTCCGGCCGGGCGTCGGCCAGTGCCCGGGAAAGCAGTGCCCGGGCGTCCTCCTCCCTGCCCAGCATGGCGTAGGCCGCCGCCGTCTGGATGCGGACGTGCATGGCCGGCAGGGCATAGTGCATGGCCTCGCATACCGCCAGCTGAGGGGCGCTGCGGCCGATGACTCTGGCATACGCCCCCTGTGCCAGATACACCTGATTTTCAATCATCTCCATCATGGGCTTTCCCGGGGCGAGAATACCCACGGTGGACAGCCGGTGCTCCCTGAACAGTTCCGGGATGTGCTCCGTCTGCCCAAGGAGGGCGTGGTAATAGGCGGAGGTGGCGCTCCAGATGTTGAGCCAGGCGAGGTTGTGGTGCCGCAGCAGGTCTTCATAGCGCTGCGCAAAGGTGCAGCGGGGCTTCACATCCGTATGCAGGGAGAGCCGCCGCGCCAGAAAGTCGCAGCACAGCGCCATGTTCTCCTGCCCGTTGTCCTCGATTTGGGCGTAGGCCCGTTCCAGTTCAATCTGGGCGTCCGTAAAGCGCCCCTGCAGGAAGGCCGCCTCCCCCCGCATGATGGTTTCCGCCCCCTGGCCGTGGCCGTCGGTAATCTTATAATAATGGGGCATACACTCGTCCATCTCTGCCAGTTCGCCCTCCAGCGCCCCCGGCTCCCGGTAGAACATCATCAGCACCGAGGGGGAGCCGAAGGTCCAGCCGCCGCTTTTCCGGATGCTGATGGCCGTGCGGGTCATCCGGGCGCTGGCACTGCGGTGCAGGCGGCTCATGGCGCTGATGTCGTTGTAGCAGAGGAAACTCATAATCAGGTCGCACTCCCCCAGCAGATTACCCCGCTCCGTGGGGGGCAGTTCCGGGTGCTCCCGGATGGCCGATAGCAAAAGTTCCTTCAACTCCAGCATTTTGGGGATATTCCGCCAGTTGAACATACTGCGCATCAGCACCAGAATGGCCAGGGGATGCGCCTTCAGCACCGGGAGGGGCACTTCCTCCATCCCCTCCAGCACCGTCCGGGGCTTCAGGGAGGACAGCAGGATGCCCGCGTCCTTCTCCACCACCCGCAGCAGCCCGTCATCGTCCCCGCCCCGGCGGTAGGCGGACAGGGCGTGGAGGTACATCCCCCGTTCCTCGTACCATACGCCGTACCGCTGCCGGCAGCGGCGCTGCCGTTCCGGTGCCAGCGTCAGGAACGTGCGCTCCGCGCACTCCTTCATCATGTGGTGAAAGCGGTAGGTCACGCCGTCCGGCAGCCGCTTTACAAAGGCGTTCCGGGCGGTCAGCAGTACCAGCAGCGCCTCCGCCTCCGGGTCTTCCGTCACAAAGCGGGCCATCTCCGCCGTAAATTCGTCGGCAAGGCCCATGATCGCCAGAAACTCCCGCTGCTTTTCCGGAAGCGGGTCAATCATGGCGGCGGTAAACGTGGCATAGATGTCCGAATTCCGGTTCGGCAGCGTCCCCCGCTCGGAGAGGGTTCGCAGGTTCAGATAGACGGCGGAGAACCACCCCTCGCTGGAATACAGCAGGGCGTCAATTTCCTCATCGGAAAGGGCGGTGCCGCAGCGGCGGGCATAAATGGACAGTTCCGTGTGATTCAGCCGCAGCTGCTCCGTCCCCACCCGGTAGACCTTCGCCCCCAGCCGCACTTCCTCTGCGGCCGGCTGGAAGCGGTCCCGGCTGGCTACAATCAGGTGGACGCCGGCAGGCAGGCAGTTTGCAAGGGTGCAGAGGAAGCCGGCGGCGCGGTCGTCGGTCAGCAGATGGAAATCGTCGATGAAGATAAAGCAGGGCACGTCCCCTGCCAGTTCCCGGCACAGTTCCTCCGCCAGCAGCCCGCCGCCGGCGGCGTCCGTGGGGCAGGCGCAGTCCCGCAGAAAGTCAAACCCCGCCCGGGAAAAGGCGTCCTGTGCGCTTTTCCAGAAAATGGCCAGATTGTCGGAATACACGCTGATGCGGATGATTTTTATGGTTTCCGCCTTTGCCCGCTCCTCCAGATACCAGTTCACCGCCGTGGTCTTCCCGTATCCCATAGGCGCCACCACGGTGGTCAGCGCACTTTGGGAGATAGGGCGCAGGCTCTCCTGCAAACGCTCGGATATGTAGATGGCATTCAGGTTCCATTTCGGCTTCGGCATGACGTTTCCCTCCGTACACAGACGCGGATTCCGGAAATGCGGGCAGTTCCATATCTGGAATTATACCGGGTTTTCCCGCAGGTGTAAACCTTGTTCTTCCGTCTGTCCGGAGAGAGAAGCCGGAAAAAGCCGGCATTTGTCCGGCAAACGAAGAACCAGCGTGTCGAAAAAGTCTTTTCGACACGCTGGTGCAAGTTTTTCTGCACTTGAAAAGTGCAGAAAACTTATGATTCAAAACGAAAGACACCCCTCCTGGGTTTCTTTCGTAACTATCTTCCTTCCCGTCGCGCACATTTTTCGAATTTATCGACAGTCTGGAACCACCACCCTTTTCAGGTGGTGGTTCTCATTGGAAATTACATGAGGTTGAACAGGATTTTGGCCATCTGACCCCGGGTGATGTTGCTGTGAGGCTTGAAGCTGCCGTCGCTGTAGCCGTTAATGACCCCCTGTCCCACCATTACGCGGATGTAATAGGAGGCATAGGCCGGGATGGCAGCGCTGTCGGTAAAGGTCAGTTCCGCCGGAGCGTACCCCTTTGCCTGGGTGCGGCCAATCATGGCGGCGGCCTGTGCCCGGGTCAGGGCGCCGTCGGGATTGAAGTACAGCTTCCCGTTTTTCTCGGAGCCGGTGATGATGCCCTCACTGTACAGCGCCTTTGCGGCGGGAATCGCATATTCCGGAATGCTGCCTGCGTCGGCAAAGGGCAGGGACACGGACGCATAGCGGCTTTCATCCAGTTTCAGATAGCGGTAGAGCATCACGGCAAACTGGACGCGGCTGATGTTCTGGTTGGGGCGGAAGGTGCCGTCGCTGTAGCCGGTGGTGATGCCGGCGTTGTACAGGAAGTCCACATAGGGAGCCCCCCAGTAGTCGTCAATGTCGTTGAACCGGTGCCCCACGTTGTAGGAGTTAATGTCCACGCTGGCCCGGCCGATGTTGCCGGAGGCATCCGCAGCGGTCACGGTAATCCGTGCAGCCTCCTGCGCTTCGCCGGGAGCGGGAAGGGTGTACCGGAAGGTGCCGGCTGCGGTGTCGTAATTCTCCGGTGTCCGGACGCTGCCGTTTTCCGTCAGCGTGACGGAGGAGGCGGGAAGCACACCGTCCACCGCGTCATAAACCCGGATGTTCACCGCCCATGCCTCCGTGTCCAGTTCGGCAGTCACCACCGGAGGCGTGTTGTCCACCGTGCCGGGGAAGGCGGCGGTAAGCTGGTCGATATAGACCGTGCCGGTGCGGGGAGTGTCGGCGTAGACCATGCCGGTATCCGTGTTCTGATAGGGTGCCCGCACCATCAGCCCCTCCACGGAGAAGGCACCGCCGGTGCTGACGCTGACCTGCTTCCAGCCGGTGAAGTCCAGCGCGGTGATGTCCAGAGGCAGGTGCCCCTTGGTGCCGTTATTGTACAGCAGGGTCAGGGTATTGCCGGAGCCGTCGCCGTAAACCCAGAGGTTCAGGGCGGTGTAGGCGCCGTCCACCGCCGTGGAGGAGGCCGCCCGCCACTCGGCGGTGTAGTCTCCGGAGCCGAACTCGTTGACGGTGTTCAAATCATAGTCAATCTTCAGGGAGCCTTTCCCCAGCGCCACCGTGTCGGCGGTGTGGTTCAGGCTGATGTCCATGCCGCTGCCGGCGCCCCGGAAGATGGAGGTGGTGCCCTCAAAGTTCTCCACGGTTTTCAGCGGCAGGGTGGAAACCGTCACCGGGATGCTGACCCGTCTGTCCCCGGCCATGGCGGTGATGGTGCCGGAGCCGGGCTGGCTGGCGATAAACGTCCAGCCGTCCATGGAGCCGCAGCTGCCCTCGAAACTCCATGTCACGGCGCTGCCGT
The DNA here is from genome assembly GCA_934636905.1 of uncultured Dysosmobacter sp. GTDB lineage: Bacteria > Bacillota > Clostridia > Oscillospirales > Oscillospiraceae > Oscillibacter. The sequence continues at coordinate 24,628 of CAKUBJ010000018.1, forward strand.
CATTCCACAGCACCATATGGTTCCAGACGGCCTCCGCGCTGAGATTTACGGTGGAGCCGGGCGTCAGGGTCAGCGCCGTCAGGGCGGTATTCCCGTTTTTGATGGTCAGGGAGTCCGGCGTGCGGATGGCGTGCACTTCCGTGCTGCCTCTGGCGCCCCGCCCGCTGGCGGTTACGGTGATATCACCGCCTCCCGCCGGTGTCGTCAGCAGAGAGCGGCCCCCCTGCTCCGTAATGCTGCCGCCGCTGGCGGAAAGGTCATAATCCGCATCCATGGGGATGTAGTTGGTGTCCACGCCGGAAACCGTCAGGGGCACGGTGCTGCCTGCCAGCACATAGTCTCCGGAAGCGCTGACATAGAAGTGATCCAGCCGTCCGCTGGAGCGGTTGGAAGCCACCAGGAAAATCTGGTTGGTGACCTTGCGGCCGGTTTCGGAGGGGGTGTTGATGATGGCGGCGTCGGTGGAGTCCGGGGTGGTCACCGCCAGATTGGTGGAGCCGCCGCCGTCCAGACAGAGCACCGTCTCACAGCCCAGTTCCATCAGCCGCTCCCCCACCTGCGTCAGGGACGCACCGATGGAGTGGCCGGTTTTGCGGCCGTCTACGGTGTAGAAAATCAGCGTGCCGTCGGCCTTCTGCCCCACGGCCGTCCGGGGATTCACCCCGGCGGCAAGGCCGGAGGTCACCGCGCCGTCCTGTACCAGACAGTACAGGGCGCCCACCGCGTATTCCACGTCCTCCCAGCCGTCATTGCCGGAGACGGTGAGGGTAATCTCGCTGCCCTCCTGCATATTCCGCAGGGCGGCGGTATAGTAGGTGTCCGCCTGGGCGTTGGCGGAGAGTACAAACTCCTCCGGCTGGATGGAGGACACGGCAGTCTCCTCCACCCGCTCCACCCGGGCGGTGACGGTGGAGCCGATGGCCAGTTCCCCCCGCTCCACGGTGCAGACCACGTTGATGCCGCTTTCCGTTGTGCCGGTAGTGTGTCTGGCATTGAAATCGTAAGTGTACAGATAGATGCCGCTGTTGGTTCGGGTCTTGTTCACCGCCGCCACCGGCCGAACCAGTTTCACACCGCCGCCGAAGCCGTCGTCCACGGCGTACCCCAGGTCAGCCTCCACCCTGATGCCGGGCTTCCCCAGCACGGCGGTGCCGTCGTCCCGGAAGCCGATGGCGTAATAGCCTGCGTCACTGCTGCGGAGGATTCCCTCCGTCACCACCAGCCCGATGGGCAGCCCGGTGGATACGTTGTAAAAATCCCCGTTGATGCCGGCCACCACCCGGTAACCGTCCTCCTCCAGGGCGGCGGCCATGTCCGCCACGCTGGCGCGGTCTGTCAGCACGTCCCCGTAGGTCACCATGGGGGTTACGGAGCGGTTAGGCTCGTATGTAACGAAGTTCTCCGTGCGTCGATCGGAATAGGCCGTGCTCCAGAATACGTTGGTGGACAGCCGGGTTTCCTCATGGAGCACGGTATCTCTGGCGGAAAGGTCTTCTCCCATGGCTTCCGATGCGGCGGCAGGCTGCGCCAGCGCCCCCAGCAGTCCAAGGGAAAGCAGCAGGGATGTAAGTCTGCGGATGCGGGATTTCATAGATACCTCCTGTACATGGCAGGCCCGGCAGACACCGGGCGGGTCAGTCTACATAACACCATCAGCATAGCACAAACCGGAGGGGAAGTAAATGAATAAACTGTTACAAAACAGGAAGACCCTTCCGAAATCCGAAAATAGGGGATGCCCTGTGGGCATCCCCCCGAGACTGTCAATAAACTGTGAGTTTTCCGCGTGGTAAGGAAGCGCATCCGCCAGCGGCTCTGCCGCCAACGGATGCCGCGTCCCCCCTGCGGGTAAAGAGTGTGTGCCGACAGTGCCTGTCCGGCGCAGACGCACTCCTTCTACACTTTGCTTTCCAAATCCCCGATCCGGTGGTTGATGACCTTGATCTGCTCCTCCACCACCGGCATCCGCCGGGCAAAGTGGTTGTGCTCCCGCACCTCCCGGGTCAGTTCGTCCAGCTTCGCCTCCGTAACCGCCTGGGTTCTGCCGTTGGCAATCAGCACCCCCAGCAGGGTCATTCCCCCGGTAATCAGTGCGCAGATAATGGTTTCCGTCATAGCTTTTCTCCTTCATGCAGTCTAAGGGGGTTCCCAGCTTCAGACCGCAGGGGCGGCGTCCTGTCAGCCGGACAGGACGCTCTCCGCCTTACGTCTCCTCACTGTTGACCTTTTCCATAATCGCCATGGTGTCCCGGGCATTGACAAGGCCGTCACCGTTGTAGTCCGCCCGGGCAATGGCGGCTTCGCTCAGTGTCAGTTCCGACCGGGTATATGCCCGAATCATATAGGCGTCAATCTTGTCCACCAGCCCGTCGCCGTTGACGTCTCCCACCGCCGGCATCACCTCGGCCTGATACCGCTTCATGGCAATGGGGGCGGTGACGGTGCCTGCCGCGTATTCCTCCGGCGACCACGCGGCGTAGTCCGCCCGAAGCACAAGGGCTGCGTCGCCGCCGCCCGTCACATCCATGCGGGAGAAGTATCCCCGCAGGGGGCTGGCGGACGTTCCGGACAGCCGGTAGATTTTCGTTCCGTAAATCAGCTGGATGTCGCTGCCGTCACTTAGGTGCGCCGCGTCCTGGGTGTCCGCCGCCACGGTGCATTCCTGATCCCGATACGCCATGAGGTTTCCCTGCGTGTCCGCCTTGGCATAGATTCTGAACACGGGGAGAAAGCCCGAAAGATTGCTGCCGTCAGCCCCCTTGGGGATTCCCAGATTCAGCAGCGGCTCCTCCGGTGTCCCGCCGATGCTGGCCGTGGCATCGCTGCCGGCTTCCAGTGTCGTCACGGTGCCGATTTGGATGTGGGGCGTCACGCCGTCTTTTCCCGCTGCGCCGGGCGCCCCCTGTGCGCCCTTCTCTCCCTGCGCACCTTTGAGTTCCTCCAGTGCAATCAGGTCTTCCCAGCTTTCGCCGCCGTCGGTACTATAGCGGATTTTGCCCTCCGTCACCGCCATGGACACCCCGCCTGTGCCGCCTCCGCCGGATTTTGCCGCCTCGTTAATCGCCGCCACCAGACTGTCTTTCGCCTTTGTCGTCAGGTCCCTCAGGTCACCTATCTGCGCCTGCACGGCAAGGAACCACGCCTTTGCCGGCTCCTCCGGCGGCTCTGCCGTCCCGCTGCCGCTGACGGATTCCGACACCCAGGTATCCCATGTGCGGGATTTCGCCGTTGTACCGTTGACGGTGTAGGTCAGTTCGCAGCTGCCGGTTCCGGCTCTGGCCGTATCGGCGGCGCTTACCTCCCATACCACATTCCCGCCGCTTACGGTAACATTCACCGGGTAAGCCGCCCCATCGCCGCAGCGCCTGACGGTCAGGGTAAACGTCCCCCCGCCGTACAGCGCCGCATACTCTGCGGCAATTCCCCGCCATACCACCTGCGCCGCGTGGTTCTCTCCCTGCTTCCCCAGCTGGATGCGCATATAGGGTTTTACGATAATTGTTCTCATGCTCCACCTCTCCTCACGTCTTTTGGGGTTCACCCCCTGTCGCCCATGCCCGGAAACGTGCATGGTTCGGTGCAGCAAAAATACCGCTCCGGCACCTTCGGTGCGGAGCGGTATGCAGCAGACGGCGGAGGTCAGAGCCTCCGCCGTCCATCTGTGGTTTTCACCCATTATTTCAATTCGTCCAGCGTCAGGGAAAAGCTGGGCATAAAGGTTTCCAGAAAGTATGCCACCTCCGGCAGGCCATAACTCTCCAGCGCCGCCCGGGTCTGGGCGGCGGCCTCCCGGAACTCGTTGTTCCCGGCCTTCAGTTCCTCCACGCACTTGATATAGGCGGACAGCTTGTCCGCCGCCTTCACCAGTTCCTCCGTTTCCCCGTCAGGATGCAGAAGCGGCGCGTAGACCGGCCAAAATTCCTCCGGCAGCATATGCAGCAGCTTTGCCTCCGCCACCGCCTCCACGTCCTTGTAGGCCTTTCGGATGGCGGGGTTGTCGTACTTGATGGGGGTGGGCATATCGCCGGTGAGAATCTCCCCGGCGTCGTGATACAGCGCCGCTGCCGCCACGGCGCCGGCATCCACGCTGCCGCCGAACTTCTCGTTGCGGATGACTGCCAGCGCATGAGCCAGCACCGCCGCCTGATGGCTGTGCTCCTGCACGTTTTCCGGCGCCGTGTTCCGCATCAGCGCCCAGCGCTGGATAAACCGCATCCGGGATATATAGGCAAAAAAGTGGCTTTTCATTCCTGCTCCTCCTGAATTTTCCCCAACAGGGCATCCCCCTCCACAGCGGTAATCGTCACGTTCAGCAGCCGGTTGTGGAGGTTCTCCCCCTCTGCCAGCACCTCCATGTAGTTGGGGGCGTGGCCGGAGAATTTTCCGTTTTTCGGCTGCTCAAACAGCACGGGATACGTCATCCCCACGCAGCCTTCCAGATAGGCCCGGTGCATCTCCTCCGCTGCGGCGGCCGCCCGGCGTGCCCGTTCCTCCTTGATGGTTTTGGGAATCTGCTTCATCTCCGCCGCCGGGGTGCCGGGGCGGACGGAGTAGGGGAAAATGTGCATCCGGGCAAAGCCGCATCTGCGGATGAAGGCCAGCGTCCGGTCAAATTCCTCCTCCGTTTCCTCCGGGAAGCCCACAATAAGGTCCGTGGTGACGGCCGGCCGGTCAAACCAGCGGTTCAGCAGTTCCACGGATTCCAGATACCGGGCGGTGTCATACTTCCGGTTCATGCGCTTCAGCGTCTCGTCGCACCCGCTCTGCATGGACAGATGGAACTGGGGGCAGAGGTTGTCCAGCGCCGCCGCCCGGCGGCAGAAGTCCTCCGTCACCGTTCTTGGCTCCAGACTGCCCAGCCGGATGCGCACATCCGGCGCTGCGGCGGACAGGGCTTCCAGCAGGTCGATGAGGGTTTTCCCGTTTTTCAGGTCATGTCCCCAGGAGGAGATTTCAATGCCCGTCAGCACGATTTCCCGGTACCCTTCCGCCGCCAGCTGCGCCGTCTGCTCCACCGCCTGTCCCATCGGCAGGGAGCGCACCGGCCCCCGGGCGTAAGGAATGATGCAGTAGGAGCAGAAATTCACGCAGCCGTCCTCGATTTTCAGCATGGCCCGGGTGCGGCCCTCCATGCCTCCGGCAGGCAGCACCTCAAAGGTACGGCGCTCAAAGGATTTGTCAATGGCCTCCAGATTCCGTTTCCCGGCGGTGGCCTCCTCCAGCAGGGTGACAAACCCCTCCCGGTCACCGGTGCCGGCAATGAGATCCACCTTCAGCTTCCGTACGTCCTCGGGATGGGTCTGGGGGTAGCAGCCGCACACCGCCACCACCGCCGCCGGGTGCTGCTTCCGGATCCGGTGGATCACCTGCCGGGACTTCTGGTCACTGACGGCGGTGACGGAGCAGGTGTTCACCACATAGGCGTCGGCCTCTTCGGAAAAATCCACCACCTGATGTCCCCGCTCCCGGAGGGTCTGCTCCATTGCCTGCGTTTCATATTGATTCACCTTGCAGCCCAGGGTGTAAATGGCAGCTTTCATAAGTTCTCCTTGCGTTTTTGCAAACTTGCTTATATAATGAATAATTACGCTGTTAAGCGCAGTTTTTGCGGACTGTCCCCGGCTTTTCCCCAGAACCGTCCGTTTTTCTCTTAATTATACGTTGATTTTCCCGGATGGGCAAGAGGAGGTTTTATGATTTATCTGGATCACGCCGCCACCACGCCGGTACCCCGCGCCGTGGCGGACGCCATGTACGCCGTGCTGACGGAGCAGTTCGGCAATCCCAGCGCCCAGTACCCCATGGGACAGGAGATGCACCGGCAGGTGGAGGCATGGCGGGCCGTTATTGCCAAAGCCGTGGGCTGTGAGCCGAAGCGGCTGTTTTTCACCTCCTGCGGCACCGAGGGGGACAACTGGGCCATCCGGGCCGCCTGCTGGCAGAACCGCCATGTGGGGCGCCACATCGTCACCACCGCCGTGGAGCACCACGCCGTACTGAACTGCTGCCGCCAGCTGGAGCAGGAGGGCTGGGAGGTCACAAAAATCCTGCCGGACGGAAACGGTGACATCTCCGCCGAAGCGGTGCTCGCCGCCGTGCGGCCGGACACGGCGCTGGTGTCCGTGATGATGGTGAATAACGAGTTGGGAAACCTCTATCCCATTGCGGACATTGCCCGGGGGCTGAAGGCCGTCAATGACAAAACCCTGCTCCACACCGACGCGGTGCAGGGCTTTTTGAAGGTGCCCTTCTCCGCCGGAACCCTGGGGGCGGATTTCATCACCCTCTCCGGTCACAAAATCGGCGCCCCCAAGGGCATCGGGGCGCTGTACATCGGCCCCCGGGTGCGGAATCCCCGTCCCCTGCTGGCCGGCGGCGGACAGGAGCAGGGTCTGCGTTCCGGCACGGAGGCCACTGCCCAAATTGCCGGCTTTGCCAAGGCCGTGGAACTGCGGCAGGAGGGACTGGAAGAAAAGCTGCGGCACATGGCAGAGGTCAAGGCCTACGCCGTGGAAAAACTCCGCGCCATCCCGGATCTGCAAATCATCGGGGACGGGCAGGCCCCCCATGTGCTGTCGGTTTCCATGGCGGGCTGGCCCAGCCAGAACGTGGTGACGGATCTGGGCAGTCAGGGCATCTGCATCTCCGCCGGCTCCGCCTGCCATCAGGGAAAGTCCAGTCAGGTGGTGGCCGCCCTGAAACTGCCCCGCCGGGTGGCCGCCGGGGTTATCCGGCTGAGTTTCGGACCGGAAACCACCTTTGCGGAAATCGACGCCTGCGCCGAGGCGCTGCGGAATCACCATGACCGCCGGATGCCCATGCTGTAAAATGTCAAGGGGGAGCAGGCTCCCCCTTGAGAATCCCCCACACGGTTCACTGCTATGCAGAAGGTGAATTGCCGCAAGGCGGCAAGAGAAGCCCCTCTGGAGGGCTCGCTACGCTCGCACACTTGTGAACCGCAAAGTATGTTTTGTCAGGTACATGCCCTGACAAAACATGGATTCCATTTATTATTTTAGATAGGGAATTTTGTTTTATGAATTTCAGTTATCTCCGTCGGGAGCCGGGCTTCTACCGCCGGGTCTTTTCTCTGGCGCTGCCGGTCATCCTGCAAAATCTGATTACAACCTCTCTGGGCTTTATGGACACCTTCATGGTGGGGCTGGTAGGGCAGGAGGAAATGTCCGCCGTCACGGCGGCCAATGTCCCCATCTATATCCTCCAGCTGGTGATTTTCGGCCTGCAAAGCGGCTCCAGCGTCCTCATCAGCCAGTACTGGGGCAAGGGGGACAGGGAGTCCATCAACCGGGTGCTGGGCATCGGCATCTTTGTGGCCGGCGGTGTCTCCACCGTCTGTGCGCTGATTATGGGACTGTTCCCCGGGCAGGTGCTGCGGCTCATCACCGACAATCTCCGGCTGGTGGAACTGGGAATCCCCTATATCCGCATTGTGGGCTTCTCCTACATCTTCAACTCCGTCTCCTCCATCTACATCGGGATGCAGCGCAGCATTGAAAATCCCCGCTTCGGCATGATTGTCTTTGCCCTGTCCACCCTGTGCAACACGCTGGGCAACTATCTCCTGATTTTCGGCAAGCTGGGGCTGCCGGCGCTGGGTGTGGAGGGCGCCGCCATCGCCACCTTCTCCTCCCGGGTGCTGGAATTTGTCATCTCCCTGACCTACGCCCTCCGGTGCCGGCGGATGCCCCTGCTTTCCGGCTGCATTCTCCGCCCCGGCAAGGCCGTGTTTGACAGCTTTGTGAAGTTCTCTACGCCGGTGCTGCTGAACGAAACCCTCTGGGGAACCGGCACCTCGCTGTACACCGTCATTATGGGGCACATGGCCGGAAGCACCGACCTTCTCTCCGCCTACACCGTGGCCGGCAACATTGACCGGATGGTGACGGTGTCCATCTTCGGCGTGGCGGCGGCCACCGCCGTCATTGTAGGCAAGGAGGTGGGCATGGGCAGCAAAAACACCCATGCCATTGGCCGCGCCCTGTGCTTTGTGGCTCTCTGCACCGGCTTTGGCGTGGCGGCCATGGAGCAGCTGCTGTTCTGGGGGCTGCTGAAGCCCCATGTGCTGCCCCTGTTCTCCATGTCCTCCCAGGCAGCCGCCCTGTGCGTCACCATGATGACCTGCTATTCCATCTCCGCCCCTCTCCACGCCTTTGCCACCACCAGCATCGTGGGGGTGCTCCGGGGCGGCGGCGACGTGCGAACCGCCATGTTCATTGACATCCTGCCCCTCTGGTGCTTCACCCTGCCGATGCTGGTGCTGCTGGGGCTGATTCTCCACGCCCCCATTGCCCTGTTCTGTTTTGTCATGGCCATGGAGTCGGCGCTGAAGGTGCCCTTCGGCGTCCGCCGCATCCGCAGCGGAAAGTGGATTCACGATGTCACAAAGGAGTTGGCTTTATGACGGATTCCCTGTTCCGCTGCCCGGTCTGCGCCGGCGCCCTGTTCCGGGAGGCGCATTCTTACCGCTGCGCCGCCGGTCACAGCTACGACATTGCAAAGGAGGGCTATACCTACCTCCTGCCCCCCAATCAGAAGCACTCCGCCGACCCCGGCGACGACAAGGCCATGGCCGCCGCCCGGCGGGATTTCCTATCCGCAGGGTATTATCGGCCGCTGTTGAATACGATTTGTAGTCGAATGATTGCCCTTTCTGATGAAAAACCGGTGATTCTGGACGCCGGCTGCGGCGAGGGCTACTACACCTCCGGAATCCGGCAGGCTCTGGCGGTGGCGGGAAAGCTGCCCCGCATGGCCGGCATTGACATTTCCAAATCCATCCTGCGGCTGGCAGCCAAACGGGATTCCTATGTGGAGTTTGCCGTGGCCTCCTGCTATCATCTGCCCTTTGCGGACAACACGGCGGATTTTCTGCTGGACTGCTTCTCCCCCCTTGCGGCGGAGGAGTTCCTGCGGGTTCTGAAGCCCGGCGGGTACTTTCTCTATGTGGTGCCCGGGGCACGGCATCTGTGGGAACTGAAGCAGGTACTCTACGACGCGCCGTATCTCAATGAGGAGAAGGAAACCCCCTACGCCGGCTTTGCCTACCGGGACATCGTCCCGGTGGATTTCCCCTTCCGGCTGGAAAGTCAGGCCGCCATCACATCCCTCTTCCGCATGACCCCCTACTTCTGGAAAACGCCCAGAAGCGGCGCGGAGCGGCTGGAGCAGCTGGAACGGCTGGACTGTCAGGCCTCCTTCCGGGTGCATCTCTTCCGGAAGCTGTGACGGAGCCTCCGGATTGTCCGGCAGTTCTTTGGCAGAACGTTGATACTCGTAAATACAGTGGTGAGTTTTCCACGACGGTAAGGAGGAGTGTGCGCGGGACTGCGCCCGCAGGCGCGTTTCGGAGCGCAACCGCCGCAAAGCGGCGGCACTTGGCGCGTAGATAACCCAAGAAGGGATACACCGTCGCGGCATTACGATTTGCGCCCATTGTGCCGCAAATCGTGCCGCTTCCTCGAAACAGCCTCGCTTCTTCTGCCGCTGGCAGCGCTTCGGCTGTTTCCCCGCGCCATTGAAATCTTCAGTTTTCAGAACTTCTGTGAAGTTCCGAAAACTGGCTCAGCGGGGTGAAAAGACTTTTTCGGCACGCTGAGCCTCCGGCCTATAGCCGGAGGCACCTGCTTATTTTGCTTATTTTCAAACCGCCCGATTGTCAGACCCGCATCCCGCGCGCCGCTTCCGGCGCATGGTACTGCCGTAAAAAACGTCAGCCCCCATTCGCTCCAACGGCGAATGGGGGCTACTTCTGATGCGTTTCTTTCAATGCAGCTACCTCTTCTTCCATCTATATTGCCGCGTCAGCCGGCGCATGAACCGCCAATCCATGAAGCACCGTGCGTACAGAACGCAAATCTTACGCCAACTCATAAATGATGTGCTTCGTCTTTGGCCTGCCAACACCGCCTGCGGCGAAGAGACAGTGTGCCAATTCCATGGACACCGCTCTCTTGTGTCTATAACGTACAATAATTCCGGGTATAAGTCAATAGATTCTGTGCATTTTCTGCATTCTGCATAAATTTTCCGTGCCCGGACAGGCAGGCCGCACAAAGGCGGCACTATTCCCTCAGCGCCGCAAGCAGCACCGGAAGAGACAGCCCCGGTTCCTCCTGAAATGCGTCCAAAAGCGCAGTCACGTTGTCCTCGTCATGCTCAATCTCCCGGCTGAACAGCCGCAGGGCTTCCCTCAGTCCGGAGAAGCGGGACAGCCGCTCTGTCACCAGAACTCCCAGTACACAGAACATGGCTCGCCCCAGCAGGTCGCCGTCGTTCACCGCCTTCAGGAGATAGCGGAAGGCAAAATAGACGGCAATCCGTTCCGTCAGCGCCGGTTCCGCAGGATGGAATCCGGCATCCGGCGGCACCGCGCCCCAGCGCTCCAGCAGGGCTTTCCAGTCCGGTTCCAGAATTTCCAGCCCCAGCAGGCACTGCCTTGCGGCAGCCTCCCAGTCCCCGGCGCTTTTCGCCTCCGCTTCCTCAGCCCCGGCACAGGGTGCAGCACAGAAGGCCGCCAGATTTTCCATATCCTCATCCTCCAACAGGCACTGCGCCCGGTACGCAGTCCGCAGAAACGCCCGGAGCCGCCGGTTCAGAGGCAGGCTGCGGCAGCAAAGCAGGTTCAGAAGCTGCTCCCGCAGGGGAACCAGCCAGTCCAGCCACGCGTCCCCCTCCTCCGCCGGTTCCCCGTCCTCCCGGGTCAGGAAGGTCAGCGGCTCTCTGCTACCCAGCAGCAGGTCATTGGCCTTCGGGCAGGCGGCAGACAGGGTGATTTCCCGGAAGGCGCCGTAATCCTCCGTGAACCGCGGGTGCTCCCGGCAGGTGACGGAGGTGGCCTCCGCTCCCCAGGCGCAGTGAATCTCGCAGAGGTTTTCCCGGTTCAGAAAGGGGCACCGCCCGCCCCGGAGGGGAAAGCAGAAATCCTCGCCGTCAAACCCCATGGCGTCCCGGAGCCGCTCTCCCAGAGGGCCGGGGGCCTCCTGATACCGCCGGGCCGTGTCCTCATCAATGACCACCTCCCAGCCGATGCAGCAGCTGTGGGGGCAGCTGCCTGCCAGACAGGAAAAGTAATCAAAATATTCCGGAATACGGACAATCATGGGGATTCCTCCTGAAAATGGGGCTGATTTTTGTGTAAAAAGTTGCAAACGCAACAGATTTTCTCCTGATATTATACGATACTATACGGGAAATGACAAGGCTGCATAGCCGCAAAAAAAGGAGACAACCTATATGGTACGGAGAGTCATTGAAATTGACCGTGATCGATGCAACGGCTGCGGCGCCTGTGCCGCTGCCTGTCAGGAGGGGGCCATCGGCATGGTGGACGGCAAGGCCGTGCTCCTGCGGGACGACTACTGCGACGGTCTGGGGAACTGCCTGCCCCACTGCCCCACCAACGCCATTACCTTTGTGGAGCGGGAAGCCGCCGCCTTTGACGAAAAAGCGGTGGCCGCCGCCCAGCTGGTGAAAAAGGCGGAAGCGCTGAAAGGCAGCGCCCCGGTGACCCGCAGCGGCTGTTCCGGCAGTACGCCGCTTCCCATAGGCGGCTGCCCCGGCAGCCAGCCTGCCGGATTAACCCGGAGCGGAGCAGAGGGGCTTATGCTGTCCGATGCACTTTCCCATCTGGGACAGTGGCCCATTCAAATCAAGCTGCTGCCGGTGCAGGCGCCCTTCTATCAGGGGGCGAAGCTGCTGATTGCCGCCGACTGCACCGCCTTTTCCCGGGCGGACTTTCACCGGCGGTTTATGAAAGGCCGCATTACCATGATCGGCTGCCCCAAGCTGGACGAGGGGGACTACGCGGAAAAGCTGACGGAAATTCTCCGGCTCAACGACATCCGGGAGGTCACCATCGTCCGTATGGAGGTGCCCTGCTGCGGCGGATTGCAGCGGGCGGCGGAAACGGCTCTCCGGACAAGCGGAAAGTTCCTGCCCTGGCAGGTGGTAACCCTGCGGCGGGACGGAACGATTCAGGAATGAAGGAGGAAGCGGAATGAAAGCAACGGTCAATGAAACCTGCATCGGCTGCGGCCTGTGTGCCGGAACCTGCCCCGGGGTATTTTCCATGGGGGACGACGGGATGGCTCACGGCGGTGAGATTCCCGAAGCGCAGCTGTCGGAGGCGCAGGACGCCCGGGACGGCTGCCCTGTCAGCGCCATCAGCATTGAAGAGTAAGTGAAATATCCGAAGCCCCGCCTGAGAGGTTTTCCCTTTCAGGCGGGGCTTTGCGTTTTGAAAAGGCTGTTTCTTCTCCCAGTGCGCCTGTGTTCGGAATCTCATAAAAGTGCCGAACATCCAGCCCCGGCGGCGGTCAGGTATTGTCCCGGCTGATAGGCTCCCGGATCAGCAGCCGCAGCAGTGCCCTGCCGTTGAAGGGCACCAGCGGATAGAGGTATCCCTTCCCCACCAGCGGCTTGGTGGTGCACAGCAGCACAAAGATGCCCACAACCCCCAGGCAGAATCCCCAGACGTCAAAAGCCGCCGTTGCCAGCAGCAGCGCCACCCGCAGCAGCTTGAAGGCGTAGCCCAGTTCGTAGCTGGGCTGGGCAAACCCCGCCACGGACACGAAGGCCATATATACCAGCACCTCCGGCCCCAGCCAGCCGGCCTGTACGGCAAAGTCACCCAGCACCAGCGCCCCCAGCATGGAGAAGGAGTTGGACAGGCTGTCCGGCGTGTTCAGGGACGCCAGCTTCAGCACGTCAATGAGAAATTCCACCACCAGCAGCTGGCTCAGCAGGCTCAGAGACACCGGTTCCGGAGAGGAGAGGAAATCCAGCCACCCCGGCAGGCGGTCAGGCTGGCTGACCATAAGGTACCACGCCGGGGTGATGAACAGGGACAGCAGAAACACCGCCACCCGCAGAACCCGGAGGTAGGTGCCGATGAGGGGCGGGAAGTAGTAGTCGTTGGACTCCTGGGTGAAATCGAAAAAGCCGGTGGGCAGAATCATCACTGAGGGGGAGTTGTCCACCATCAGGACGATGCTGCCCTCCATGATGCTGGCGGCGGCCGCGTCGGGGCGTTCCGTGTAGCGCACCTTGGGAAAGGGATTGTACCACTGCTTCGGGCGGATGGCCTCCGCAAGGCTTTCCTGGGCCATGGACAGGGAGCGGACATCCAGCCCCAGCAGCTTCCCCCGGAGTTTCCGCAGCAAATCCGGATCCACTTTGTCATCCAGATAGCAGAGAACGGCGTCGTTATGGGTGCGGGAGCCGATTTTATGCCCCTCCATGGTCAGGTGGGGATCCCGGATCCGGCGGCGCAGCAGCGCCATATTGGGCACCACCGCCTCCACAAAGCCGTCGTGGCTGCCCCGAAGCACCTTGCCGTCCGGCGGCTCGTCCACCCCCCGGCTGGGATAGCCCTTGGCATCCATCAACGCCACGCCGGTAAGCCCCTCCATGGCCAGCAGGGATTTTCCAAGAAACACAGATGTCACGGCGTCCTCCACATCAAAAGTGACGTTGGATTCCGAAAAGGTGATATACCGGTTGAGAAAGTCCTGCATATCCGTCAGTCCCAGCACATTTTCCGGCTTCAAAGACAGCCAGAAGGCGCCCATCCGTTCAATGATGCCGTCGCTGCCGAAGCCGTCCACCACCCATAGCCTTGCCCGGCGGCCGCCGATGAGATAGTCCCGGCTTACCATGTCGCAGCTGCGGCCCACCCCCAGCAGGCCGTCCAGTACCTGCACGTTCTCCATGTAGTCCTTTGAGAATATTTCCATGCAATCCCTCCCGTTTCTGGAGGTAGTATGGCACCGGAGGGCGGTTTTTATGGCAGGAATGCAGTGAAAGGGCGTCAGCGTCGGAAAAAACGAAGCGCCGGGGCAAATCCCGGGTGGTCGTAAAACAGTAAAATCAAAAAATGGTGAAAACCTTGTGTTTTCAAGGGGCGGCGTGACTTCGGTCACGCCGTTTCCTTTTTTATCAGCTCATTCAGAGGGATAAAGCCCAGCCCGTCGTACCTGATATGGATGTGCTGTACCCGCTTGCCGCTGGACTTGTCCGGTGCGTCCACATAGATGGCAGACACCAGTTCACGCAGCGCGTAGCCGTCCAGTTCCTCAATGCCGACATACTTGTGCGCTTTCTGAATGAACTTCTCAATGTTTTCGTTCTGTCGTTCCTGTACTTCGATCTCCTGCTGCAAGGTGATTGCTTCCGCTTCCAACTGTTTCTGCTCCGCTTCATAAGTCTGGCTCAGCATATCATAGCGTTCATCCGTCAGCCGCCCGCTGGCGTTGTCCTCGTAAATCTTGATGAACAGCCT
>CAKUBJ010000019.1 GCA_934636905.1 uncultured Dysosmobacter sp.
TCCATCTCTGGAGATACAATAGAAGTTCTCGAGGCGCAGAAGAAAAAAGTAACTGGTGAGTATGTATTCCCATCGCCCACCGGAGGCCCTATGTCCCCGGACAACGTGCTGCACATGCTCCAGCGGGTGCTGAAACGGGCGGGGCTGCCCCGCATCCGCTTTCATGACCTGCGTCACACCTTCGCGACCATGGCCCTGCAAAACGGCGTGGACGTGAAGACCGTCAGCAGTATGCTCGGACACTACTCCGCAGGCTTCACACTGGACACTTACGCCCATGTCACCACTGCGGCACAGAAAGAAGCGGCAAATACCATGGGAAATGTTCTGGCAGGTGCAGCACAAAATGGCTGACCCCAAACAGTGGACAGAAAAAATTTAATCCAAACAACGAAAAAAGGGCAAAAAACCAGCCGGACATGCTAACTTGTCCGGCTGGTGCTTTCCGAATCTATCCGCGTTTGGGTCACGGCTTGGGTCAGACGGTTGACCCAAATTTTGACCCAAACTATTTCTTGGTAAAAAGTGCAGAAAAACACCGTATTTCATGCGAAATACGGTGTTTTATGGTTGCGGAGACAGGACTCGAACCTGCGACCTCCGGGTTATGAGCCCGACGAGCTACCAACTGCTCTACTCCGCGATATTTACTTGGTGCCGGTGACCGGACTCGAACCGGTACAGTATTGCTACCGGGAGATTTTAAGTCTCCTGTGTCTACCATTCCACCACACCGGCAGCTCTTCGGCGATGATTAGAATACCACATTATCTGACCTGTGTCAAGAAAAATTTTGACAGAGTGGAATCTTAGAGGGGAATCTTCTCCAACGCCGCCGGGCACAGGTGCTCTCATATGGATCATTTGGCGGAATGGCAAAGTCCGCCCCTGCAATTTCACCGGCCGAGGCAGAACAGGAGCTCTTCTATGAGGAAGAATCCCCATGCTCTTTTGAATTGACAATAGCGTAATATTACTAATATTTGAATTGATAAAAACTAAACTTTCATAATTTGCGTCCCCAAAAATGTGCGAATAGGCGAAATAATAGGACGGTTGAAAAAAATACTTGCAATAGGAAAACAGAAAAGACTATAATCACTTTATCAGAAGTAAGCGAAATAATTACTAATAAAGAAGGGCGAGGATATGGCAAAAATCTATTTGATCCGTCACTGTGAATCCGAAGGTAATGCCTGCCGGCGGACACAGGCGCACGTGGATGCGCTGGTCACCACAAAGGGTTATGAGCAGAATGAAATGCTGCGCCGCCGGTTCAAGGGAGTCCATATTGACGCCATTTATTCCAGTGATTCTTTCCGCTCGATTATGACGGTAGCACCTATTGCCAGAGAACGGGATCTGCCGGTAAAGGTACGCATCCTGCTGCGTGAGGTCACGACCGGCGTGTGGGAGGACAGCGCCTGGGGAAATATTGCCGAGGAATACCCGGAGGATCATAAGAACTGGAGTGATCGTCCCTGGAACATGACCGCCCCCGGTGCCAGCACATTCCAGCAGGTATCCGACCGGCTGCTGTTCGGGCTGCGGCGCATCGCCAGAGAAATCGGAGAAGACGGCACGGCACTGGCGGTGTCCCACTCCTGCAGCATCAAGGCCGCCCTGTGCACGGCACTGGGAAAGCCGATGACGGAAGTCCTCTCTTTCGGACATGGCGACAATACCTCCGTCAGCCTGCTGGACATTGACGGAGCCGGAAACATCCGCGTGGAATACATGAACGACGCATCCCACCTGCCGCCGCGTTTGCAGCGGGCCTGGAGCGGCATGGCGGGGGACAGCGTCAATATGGCGGTGTATCCCTGCCGCCTGCCGGAGCAGAGCCGGGAACTTCTGGATCTGGCCGAGGCGGACTATAAGGAGCGGGGCGGAACGGAGCCCTTTGACCGGGAAGCCTATCTGAAGGAAGCGGAGGCTCTGCTGAAGGAGTATCCCAACTACATCGCCCTTTCCTATCTGAAAGGGAAACTCACCGGCTTTACCCGCATCGGTTATGACGAAAACCTGCCCAAAACCTGCGGGCTGATGGAACGGGTTTACATCATTCCGGAACTGCAGGGGAAGGGATACGGGATGCAGCTGTTTGGCTACTGCGCCCATGAGTTGCGCTATGGCGGCTTTACCGAACTGGCCATGGCCCGGGAGCATACGCCGGAGGAGGACGCGATTGCGGAACGGTTTGTGTTCCACAGAATGAACGGACTGCCGGAGTATCTGGAACTTGCCCTGTTTTCTCCCACCATTACCTGCCACCTGATGGCATGACACGACGATTTTGAAAAACTGAAAGGGAGGGAATCTATGAACCGCATCTATTTGTCAACCTATGGCATTGCGTTTTCGGACTATGAAACGCTGAAGCGTCAGATCGACGGCTTTCCGGATTTCCAACTGGGTGTTGAATACGCGACCTGGTGGAAAGATCCGGACTTCCACGAAAAGCTGACGGCGCAGATTACCGCCATGGCAGGGATTCCTGCCACCATCCATTCTCCTTTTGTGGAAATCTGCACGGTTCCCGGCAGCCCCGAGGAAGCCTATATGGAGGAGTGCTTCACAAAGGCCTGCTGGTATTACCAGCAGTTCCACGCAACCTCCATGGTGTTCCACACCAACGAGGGGTCGTTCCCGGAAGCGGAACGGCCTGCCAGACGGGCCCGCACCAGAGAAGTGCTGCTCCGGTGGTACGAAAAGCTCCGGGACATGGGAATTGAGATGACGGTGGAAAACGTGGGCTATCCTCTGAAGGACAACCTGCTGTTCAATCAGGAGGAGTTCATCCAGCTCTTCGCGGATCTGCCGGAGGGAATTGGATGCCTCATTGACACCGGACACGCCATGCTGAACGACTGGGACATTGTCAAGGTGATTCAGACGCTGGGTCCCCGCATCCGGGGCTATCACCTGAACAACAACGACGGGAAGCATGACAGCCATTACCCGCTCTATGATGCGGAGGGATATTATTCCCCTCAGCAGATTGACGAAATGCTGCGTGCCATTGCGCTTTATTCCCCGGAAGCGGATCTGGGCATTGAATATGCACCGGACGGGCGCTTCACCACGGAGAGCCTGTATGCGGATATCCGGCGGGTGGTTCGGGTTACGGAAGAAGCCGCCCGGCAGGCATAAAAGATGTAAGGAGGTTTTCCCATGGCAATGCTTGTTCTTTTCGTTACATTCCTGCTGCTGATGATCTGCGGCCTGCCAGTTGCCCTGACAATGGGCGCATCTGCGGCGCTGTACATCATCTGCTTCACGGATATTTCCCCGCTGGTAATCATGCAGCAGACCGTGTCCGGCGTCAACAGCTATGTGCTGCTGGCAGCACCGTTCTTCATCATGGCAGGCGCCCTGATGGAAGGCGGCGGCATCTCCAAGCGGCTGGTGCGCTTCTGTATGTCCTTGGTGGGCCACTTCACCGGCGGTCTGGCCATGGTGGTGGTTGTGGGCTGCGCCTTCTTTGCGGCCATGTCCGGCTCCGCCATTGCCACTACGGCAGCCATTGGCTCCATTATGATCCCGGAGATGTACAAACGGGGTTATGATAAGGATTTCGCCTGTGCCCTCACTGCTACTTCCGGTATTTTCGGCCCCCTGATCCCGCCCAGCATCGTTATGGTGCTCTACGCGGTCAACGCCAACCAGTCCGTAGGCACCATGCTGATTGCAGGCGCTATGCCCGGCTTTGTCATGGTGCTCTGCACGGGTCTGCTGGCAGTCTGGATGTGCCGCAAAAACGGCTGGAAGGGCACCGGACATTTTGATATCAAAGAGGTCTGGGTTAGCTTCAAGGACGCCATCTGGGCCATTCTTTCCCCGCTGATCATTCTGGGCGGCATCTACTCCGGCGTCTTCACTGCCACGGAGGCCGCAGCCGTTGCCTGCTTTTACTCTATGATTGTAGGCCTGTTTATCTATAAGGAACTGAACTTCAAGACTCTTATTGAGGCGCTGGGTAAGGCCATGAAGGGCACCGGCAACGTGATGATCATTGTGGCCAGCTCCTGTGCATTCTCCTTCGTGCTCAGCCGTGAGCATGTGGCCACCAAGGCGGCCACCGCCATGCTGGCGCTGTCTGACAGCAAGACCGTGTTCCTCATCTGCGTGCTGATTATCATGCTGATTACCGGCTGCTTTGTGGACGCCTCCCCTGCGGTAATGGTGCTGGCTCCCATTCTGGCGCCGATTGCCGAGCAGTACGATGTTTCTCTGGTGCAGCTGGGTGCCATTATGGTCACCGCCACTTCCATCGGCATGGTGACGCCGCCTCTGGGTCTGAATATGTACATGGCGGCGCAGATCGGAGGCCGGCCCATCCATAAGGTGATACCGGCCACGGTTCCCTTTATTATCGTAACGACCATCGGCCTGATTCTTGTGGCCTTTGTGCCTCAGATCAGCCTGTTCCTGCCCAGCCTCATGGCGAAGTAAGGAAACCTTTCCATCCGTAACACACATTTTGTGTTAAATACATCAAAAATCAACAGGAGGAAAAGAAATGAAGAAGCTCTTATCTCTCATGCTGGCTCTGGCCATGGCACTCAGTCTCGCCGCCTGCGGAGGCAAGACGGAAACCCCGCCTGCATCCACCGACAATCAGTCCGGCACCTCTGAACCGGCTGCCACCACGGATCCCGCCGTCCATCTGACGGTTGTGTCCGCCGGCAACACTCCGGATAACGCCATCAGCAAGGGCTATGACAAATTTGCCGAGTTGGTGAACGAATATTCCAACGGCAACATCACCGCCGACGTGTATTACGGCAGTGACATGGGCTCCCTGAGCGCCTGCGTGGACGGCGTGTTCCAGGGCACTCTGGACATCGTTTCCTGCGGCCCCTCCTACATCTCCGGTTATGTTCCCGCAGTTCAGGTCTTTGAGCTGCCCTTCGTGTTCGGCGATGCCGAGCAGGCCCGCCAGACACTGGACGGCGAACCGGGTCAGAAGATTTCCCAGATGTTTGAAGGCTCCGGCGCGTTCATCATCAGCTACTTTGAGTCCGGCGTGCGTCAGCTGATGAACAACCGCAACCCCATCGTGGAGCCTGCTGATATGCAGGGCCTGAAAATCCGCTGCGTCCCCTCCCAGACCCAGACCGCCACTTGGGAAGCCTTCGGCGCCATCCCCATGGCCATTGACATGACCGAAACCTTCACCGCTCTGCAGAACGGCACCGTGGACGCCAACGAGAACGGCATGACCACTCTGGCCAGCTACAAGATGTGGGAAGTCCAGAAGTACCTGTCCGTCACCAACCACTCCTACACCCCCATCACCGTCATGATGAGCGAGAAGACTTGGGAAACCCTGACCGACAACCAGAAGGAGATTGTCCAGAAGGCTATGGACGACGCCCGTGACTATCAGCGTCAGCTGACGGACGACCTGACCGAGGAGTGCTACGAGCAGATGAAGGAGCACGGCGTTGAGATTGAGTACAATCCCGACGTGGACGCCTTCAAGGCGCTGGTTGGCCCCGTCTATGACATCTTCAACGAACTGGCCGGCTCTGACGAAGTTCTCACCATGGTTCAGGATTACGTTGCGAACCTGAAGTAATTCCAATTCCGGCACGATTCAAGGAAATGCAGGTGAAAATGTTGAAAATTTGGAACAAAATCAACCAGAAGTGCACCTTTGTTCTGGGCATTGTCGGCCTGATCGGTATTCTGGTGGCCACGGCCGGCGTGATTACCCGGTTTATATTCAAAATCTCCATCGCCTGGTCGGATGAGCTTCTGCGGACGATCTTTGTGTGGGGCTATTTCATCGGCGCGGCGTTCTGCTTTGAAGAGGGCGGGATCATGCGTCTGGAGCTGGTAGAGGACTCCCTGAAAAAGCATCATAAAGCTGCTGCGCACAAGGTGCTTGCGGTGATCTCCGATGTCATCAATCTGGTGTTTTTCGCCGGATCTGCCTACTATGTGTATGAGATCTGCGCAATGCACATTGCGCGGGGAACCACCAGCGGCACCAGCAGTACACCTGCATGGGTCCTGCCTGCATCTTACGGCGTCTGCTGTGCGTTGATCGCAGTGATTGCTGTCCGCAATCTGATTCGTGACATCCGAGAGCCCAGCGTCGATATCCCGGATCACACGGCAGATATGGAAGACTGACCGTGTAAAGAGGGGCCGACGCATTGCGTCGGCCCCTCTTGTCAGGAGTCTCAATCGGCTGCGCCTCCCGGCGGCGCAGTGGATTTGCGGACGATGAGCCGGGGCTGGCACTCCGCCTTGAAGCGCATGTTGGAAACCAGCGAGTTGGGCGTCCGGATGTTCAGCCGGTGCAGCAGCACATCCATGGCCGACTGTGCCAGCATATCCGCATGTGGATCCACGGTGGTCAGGGAGATGCGCTCCAGCCCGGTGTAGAACAGGTTGTCAAAGCCGATGATGGAATAGTCCTCCGGAATCCGGTAGCCCTTTTCCAGCAGGGCGTCCATGGCGCCGATGGCCACCATGTCATTGGTGGCGATGATGGCGGTGGCACCGCATTCGGCGATGTGGGGATCCTGCGCCAGATGGTAGCCCATGGAGTAGTCGAAGTTATTCTCAATGGCCATTTCCTCTTCCGGACTTTCGATGAAATCCGAGATGATATGCAGCTTGCAGTCTCCGCTGAGGTGGATGAGATTCTCTACGCCCTTCACCCGGGAGAGCCGCGCGATATTCCGATCCATGGGGGTGGTCAGCATGACAATGTTCCGGTGCCCCAGAGAAATCAGGTGCTCCGCTGCAATGCAGCCGGAGCGGAAGTTGTTCAGTTCCACCTGATCGGCCTTGGAGTCGGGCACATTGTCGCAGATGGTGATGATGGGAATCCGCTCCTGCGCGTGTTCCAGCGCCTGCGGATTGTCCGGGGGGAACAGGTAGATAACCGCCAGAAAATTCATTTCCAGCGCCATGTCCAGATAATCCTTTTCCAGTTCCGGCAGATGGTAGGTATCTCCGCAGACAACGTGAAGCCCGTTTTTGTTGGCTTCCTGCTCAATGCTCTGGAGAACGCAGGGGTAATAGGGGTTGGTCAGGCGGGTGGCCAGAACCAGAATGCGCTTGGAGGCCAGCACATTCGCCTTGCGCTGACGCCGCTGGGGGGTGTATCCCAGTTCTTCCGCCGCAGCAAAGACCTTGTCCACGGTTGCTTTCGGGAAAGAGGAGGCTTTGTTCCCCCCCAGAATGTTGGAAACGGTGGACTGCGAAACGCCTGCGGCTCTGGCAATGTCTGTCATAGTCACCTTTTTGGGAGACAAGAGAATCACCTCTGCTTATCTGATAATGGATCATTATAAAAAAATTACAAATAAATGTAAAGAGCATAGAGAAAATTTTTTGCTGATTTTTTTGAAAAATCGAAAAAAGTCCCGGTGTTTATCTTGACAAAATGCAATTATGAATTATAATATTAAATTATTAGGAATAATATTACTAATATTCGTCAGCAGCAAAGTTTTAGCAATTCCTCAAAACTTTGAATTGATAGAAGGAGTACGACAATTATGAGCAATTTTCCTTCCAACGAAAAGGCTCTGGGCATGTACAGGAAAATGTACCAGATCCGCAAGTATGAAGAGAGCATCTACTATCTCTTCCTGGAGGGCATCATGCCCGGCACCATCCACCAGAGCACCGGCGAGGAGGCCAGCGCGGTAGGAATGCTGTATGACCTGCGGAAGGACGACTGGATGGCTTCCACCCACCGTCCCGCCGGCCACGACATTGCCAAGGGCATCAGCGTCAAGGCCATGATGTGCGAAATGTTCGGCAAGGCGGAGGGCTGCTGCGGCGGCAAGGGCGGCGCCATGCACACCGGCGACATCAGCCTGGGTGTGATTCCGGCCAACGCCATCGTAGGCGGCAACCTGCCCATTGCCGCCGGCGTGGGTCTTGCTTTCAAGATGAAGAAAAAGGACAACGTGGTGGTGTGCTTCTTCGGTGACGGCGCCTCCAACGAAGGCTCCTATCACGAAACCATGAACGCTGCCGGCCTCTGGAAGCTCCCGGTGGTCTATGTATGCGAGAACAATATGTATTCGGCCAATACCTCCATCTCTCTCACCTGCTGCCAGAAGAATGTGGCGGCGGACCGGGCCGCCGTGTACGGAATCCCCAGCGAGGTTGTGGACGGCAATGACGTGCTGGCGGTCAATGAGGCGGCAGCACGGGCCATTGCCCGTGCTCGGGCAGGGGAAGGCCCCACCATCATTGAGGTCAAAACCTACCGTCACGGCGGCCACTCCCGGAACGACGCCTGCGGCTATCGTCCCAAGGACGAGGAGAAGCTGTGGATTCAGGACAGAGATCCTGTCAAGAATTTCCGCAGCGTGATTCTGGAGCACGGCGTCATTTCCGAGGAGGAACTGGAGAAGGTGGAAGCTGACATTGAGCAGGAGATTGAGGATGCGGTGGAATATGCCAAGAACGCGCCGCTGCCGTCCTACGAATCTGCCTTGAAAAACGTTTATTGGGAGGGCTGAGAATATGGCAGTTATGTCGATTGCGGATGCATACAAAAGTGCAATCCGGGAGGAAATGCGCAAAGATCCCTCTGTTTACTGCATCGGTGAGGATGAGGATATCCCCGGCGGCATGGGTGGCGCCTTTACCGTTACCAAGGGGCTGGGCGACGAGTTCGGCGCCAACGTGCGGGTGGCGCTGGAAGGCGGCGGCTTCGAACTGAAGGGCACGGAGGACATCGGAAACGACCGGGTCATCAATACCCCCATTTCCGAAATTCTCATTTCCGGTGTGTGCGTTGGCTCCGCCATGGCCGGTATGCGGCCTGTGGCGGATCTGCAGTACGGCGACTTCCTGTTCTGCATGATGGATCAGCTGGTGAATCAGGCAGCCAAGATGTGCTATATGTCTGACGGCAAGGTTCATGTCCCCATGGTCATGCGCGCCCCCTGCGGCGCCACCAACCGGGGTGCCCAGCACGCACAGAGTCTGGAGAGCTACTTCATCCACGTTCCCGGGCTGAAGGTGATCTGCCCCTCCACCCCCTATGACGCCAAGGGCATGATGAAGGAGGCCATCCGGGACGAGAACCCGGTGCTGGTCTTTGAGCACAAGCTGCTTTACGGCGGCAAGAGAAAGGAAGCCGGCCAGCTCAGCGCCACCGGGGAGGTTCCTGAGGAGGATTACACCGTTCCCTTCGGAAAAGCAGCCATCCGCCGGGAGGGAAAGGACATCACCATTGTGGCCAATATGCTTATGTGGTACAAGGCCATGCAGGCGGCAGAGGAACTGGAAAAGGAAGGAATCAGCTGCGAAATCATCGACCCCCGGACGCTGGTGCCCTTCGACTATGATACGGTGACGAAGTCTCTGGAAAAAACCGGCAAGCTGATGATTGTCCATGAGGACACCTACACCGGCGGCTGGGGCGCCCAGCTGGCCTCCTGGATTGCGGAGAATGCCATCACGCTGCTGGATGCGCCGGTGGTTCGGATTGCCGCGCCGGATACCCCGATTCCTTTCTGCCCCACGCTGGAGAGTTATGTAATTCCCTCTGAGCAGAGAATTGCCGAAGCCGCCCGGAAGCTGGCAAAGCTGTGATGCGCCCGGCGTGTCAGAAAGGGAGGAAAGACACATGATCCAGGAAATCAAGATGCCCTCGGCAGGCCAGACCACCGATGAGGCCACCATTGTCAAGGTGAACATCAAAGTGGGTGACACCGTGAAGCGGGGTGACGAACTGCTGGAGGCGGAAACGGACAAGGCAATTCTGCCGGTGGAGAGTTTTGCCGCCGGCGAGGTGCTGGCCGTTCTGGTGAAAGAAGGAGACAGCGTCACCGCCGGAACGGTGCTGGCCGCCATCGGAAAGCACGGGGAGCAGTATCAGGGAGGCACCGCCCCGAAGGCGGAGGCCGCCGCCCCGGCAGCGGCTCCGGAGCCGGAGCCGGCACCTGCGGCGGTGCAGGCAAACGTGGGACAGGAAATCAAGATGCCCTCGGCAGGCCAGACCACCGATGAAGCCACCATCGTCAAGGTGAACATCAAGGTGGGGGACACCGTGAAGCGGGGTGACGAACTGGTGGAAGCGGAAACGGACAAGGCAATTCTGCCGGTGGAGAGTTTTACCGCCGGTCAGGTATTTGATGTTCTGGTGTCCGAGGGGGATACCGTTACCGCCGGAACGGTGCTGGCCGTCATCGGGAAAGCCGCCGATGCCGCGGCCTATCACCGGGGCGGCGGGGCACCGGCACCGGCAGCAGCGCCGGAAACGGCACCGGAGGCGCAGGAGGAATATCTGCCCATTATCAAGGGGCAGAGCATGCCCAAGGCCGCGCCTGCTGCGCCGGTTGTTTCCGCAGTACCTGCCGTGCATCTGAATCTGCCGGCCATGCCCAATGCCAAGATGATGGCGCGGGAACTGGGGGTGGATATCACCACGGTACCTGCTTCCAACGGCGTATTTGTGAAGCGCTGTGATGTGGCCAGAGCAGCGGAGACGCCTGCTGCGGCACCTGCTGCCGGGGAAAGCGCCTGCGCACCGGAACCGGAATACGAGGTACTGCCCATGACCCGCATCCGGACGGTAATTGGCCGGCGGATGCAGGAGTCCATGCAGAATATCCCCGCGTGGCAGTGCACCGTCAGCGTGGATATGACTGCCTGCATGGCGCTGCGGAGCACCTACCTGGAAAAGCGGGAGGTCAAACTTTCCTACAACGACATCATGGCCAAGACCATTGCCGTGGCCTCCCAGAAGTTCCCGCTGGTTCGCGCCCGTTACGAAGAGGACGAGGTTCGGGTCTATAAGCATACCAACGTGGGTCTGGCGGTAGGGCTGGACGGGGCGCTGGTGGTTCCCGTGGTGAAGGAAATCGACACCCGGGGACTGGAGGAAATCGCCGGGGCTTACAGGGACGTAATCCGGAAGGCCCGGGAGAACCGTCTGGCTCCCGCCGAGATGGGCTGCGGCAGCATCACCATCTCCAATCTGGGAATGTATGATGTGGACCACTTCATTGCCATTGTCAATCCCCCGGAAAGCTGCATTCTGGCTGTGGGAAAAATCGAGACACAGCCGGTGTGGAACGGAAAGGAATTCCTGCCGGTGCCGAAGATGACGATAACCGGCTCCTTCGACCATCGGATCATCGACGGCGCCTACGGCGCGCAGTTCCTCCGGGAACTGAAAACGCTGATGGAGAATCCGTCACTGCTGCTGGGATAAGGAGGAGACAGCCATGGAACAGTTTGACGTACTGATTATCGGCGGCGGCCCCGGCGGGTATTCCCTGGGAATTGCGGCTGCCAGACAGGGGCTGAAAACCGCGCTGTTTGAAAAGGAGCATCTGGGCGGCACCTGTCTGAACGTGGGCTGCATCCCCACCAAGTATCTGGTGGACAAGGCCCTTGCCATGGAAAAGGTGCGGGCGCTGGTGAAAAAGGACATCTTCCGGGATGCCGGAACTTTCAGCTTCCAGAAAATTCAGGCGGGAAAAGCGGAAGTGACCGCAAAGCTGGTGGGCGGCGTGCAGTACCTGCTGAAAAAGCAGGGTGTGGAAGTCGTCAGCGGCGAGGCGGTGCTGAAAAGCGGCCGTGTGGTTTCCTGCGGCGGGAAAGACTATCAGGGCAGGTATGTGGTGATTGCTACGGGTTCCCAGCCCATGATGCTTCCCATTCCCGGCCGTGAACTGTGCATTGACTCTACGGGAGCGCTGAATCTCCGGAACCTGCCCCGCTCCATGGTGGTGATGGGCGGCGGCGTCATCGGGCTGGAACTGGCCTGCGCCTTTGCCGCCTATGGCACCGAGGTCACCATTGTAGAACTGATGCCGGAACTGATGCCCCGGGAACAGAAGGAAGCCGTGCGGGTGGTGCTGAAGGAACTGAAGCGGCAGGGAATCCGCCTGCTGACAGGGGCGAAAATGCTGCGGGTGGAAAAGAGCGGCGCCGGCCTGCGGGCAGTTTATGAGCAGGACGGCACGGAAGGCTCCGTGGATGCGGAGCAGGTTCTGATGGCCGCCGGCCGCAAGCCGAACTTTACCGGTATCGATGCCGGGGCGCTGGGACTTGCCATGAACGGAAAGTTCATCGCCGTGGACAACCACCAGAGAACCAGTTTGGAGGGCGTCTACGCCATCGGCGATGTTGTGGGCGGCTATCAGCTGGCACACGCCGCTTATGCCGAGGGGGAAGCCGCTCTGGCGGATATGCTGGGGAAGGATGAGCCTTACGGCACGGTGCCCGTTCCGGTGTGCACTTATACGATTCCCTGCTTTGCCTCCGTGGGTCTGACGACGGAAGCGGCGAAAGCGGCGGGGTTTGACCCCTGCCTCGGCAGCTTTGACTACAGCGCCAACG
Organism: uncultured Dysosmobacter sp.; assembly: GCA_934636905.1. Taxonomy (GTDB): domain Bacteria; phylum Bacillota; class Clostridia; order Oscillospirales; family Oscillospiraceae; genus Oscillibacter. The sequence goes on from CAKUBJ010000019.1 coordinate 12,340, forward strand.
GCATGGCACTGGCAGAGGGTGCCTCCGGCAGCGTGTACATGATTATGGACAAAAAGTCCAGAATCACTCTGGGCGCCGCCATTGTGGGGGAGAATGCTTCCGAAATGATTGCCTTTGCTGCTGATGCCGTCCGGGATAAGCTGACGGTGGAGCAGTGGCAGCGGATGGTTGTGGCGCATCCCTCCCTGTGCGAAATGGTGCGGGAGGCCGCGCTGGACGCCTTCGGCATTTCGGTTCATAAGGGATAAGGAAGGAGCGATTTTGATGCTGTTAACGGATAAAGCGGCGCTGATTACCGGCGGCGGCCGGGGAATCGGCGAGGCCAGTGCCCGCCGTCTGGCGGAGTACGGAGCCAAAGTGATTCTGGCGGACATGAATCTGGAGGCGGCACAGGGCGTGGCGGAGGACTTGAACGCCCACGGCAGCGAGGCTCGGGCGCTGGAGTTCAATGTGGCGGAATTTGACAAAATTCCCGGGAAAATTGCCGAAGCCAGAGCTATGTTCGGCCGGATTGACATTCTGGTGAATGTGGCGGGCATCACCGGCTCCACCCCCATTGAGGAAATCACGCTGGAGAGTTGGGACCGGATGATGGACATCGACCTGAAATCCATGTTCTTTGTGACCCAGGCGGTGTTTGCCGTCATGAAGGAGCAGGGCTACGGCAAGCTGGTGCATATGTCCTCTCTGGCGGCACTGCGGGGCGGCAGAAGTTCCGACGCATCCTATGCCTGCGCCAAGGCCGGCATCCTGAATCTCAGCAAGTGCTTTGCCCTGCGGGGGGCGGCGTATCACATCACCTCCAATGCCGTTTGCCCCGGAAATATCCTGACCCCCATGGGCAGGACCCTTTCCTGGTCCAAGGTGGACCCCAAGACCTACATCCCGCTGGGACGGTACGGCACGGCGGAGGATATCGCCAACGCGGTGCTGTTCTATGCCAGTGACCTTTCCGACTATGTGACTGGTGACTATATGAACGTCAACGGCGGCCTGTATATGTAAGCCGCGTTTCTGATGTCCTCCGGCGCCCTTTCCGCTCTCCCGGCCTGCCGGGGGAGCGGTTTTCTGCCTGCGGGCGGGGCGCCGGACAGCCGGACACAACTCCTCCGGGAAACGGGCAGAAATACGAAACAGGGACGCCTCGTGTTCCGGCTCAGCCGAAACGCGGGGCGTCCCTGTTTTTCGATGGAGAGAATGCGGTTCTGTACCTGCGAGAGAAACGGATTACTTCAAAAGGAGAATATCCCGGGGCTGGACGGCAATCCACAGGCGTTCCGGCCGGTTCAGCGCATACCAGTCCTCCCGGCTCAGTTCCATCCGCAGAGGCGCTGACTCCGAGGCGGCGCCCTCCGGCCGCAGCAGGACGATGGTGGTGAACACATCCTGAATCACCCGCTCCACGGCGCAGGGGAAGGCACCTGCCGTCCCCTCCGGCACCGGCGTTACATGGTGGGCGCGGATGCCTGCCCGGCGGATGTCCGGCGGCACCGGCTTTCCGCACTCCAGCGTCAGTCCCCACTGGGACAGCATCACCGCATTTCCTGCCGGAACGGCGTCCACAATGTTCTTGCAGCCGGACAGCCGGGCGGCGGCCTCCGTCTCCGGCGCATGGAACAGCTGCCGCAGGGTAACGGTGTCCTGAGACTGTCCCTGCTCCAGCACACAGACCTTTTTGCAGTTCCGGAATACCTCCCCCCGGTCATGGGAAACCCACAGAATCGGGCCGGGAAAATCCGCCAGCAGGTCGGAAAGTTCCAGTTCCAGATTCCATTTCAGGAAGCTGTCCAGCGCGGAAAAAGGCTCGTCCAGCAAAATGGCCTCCGGCCGGGTACAGAGAATCCGGGCCAGCGCCACCCGCTGCTGCTGTCCGCCGGAAAGCTGGGCGGGGTAATGGCGCTCCAGCTCCTCCAGCCGGAAGCGGCGGAGGGCGTCTGCCAGCGCGGCGGACTTTTCTCTCCGGCTGCCGGTGCGGATGCCGCAGAGAATGTTTTTCTCCACCGTCATGTTGGGAAACAGGGCATAATTCTGAAAGAGATACCCCAGCTTCCGCTGCTGAGGCGGCAGGTTGACCTTTTTCTCACTGTCAAACAGCACCCGGTCATGGAGGACAATCCGTCCCCGGTCCGGCGTCACAATCCCCGCAATGCACCTGAGGGTCATGCTCTTGCCGCAGCCGGAGGCTCCCAGCAGCGCCGTAACCTCGTTTTCCGCCTGAAACTGCACCCGCAGGTGAAAGCTGCCCAGCTGCTTTTCAATATCCACATACAGGCTCATGCCCGGTGCCTCCTTCTGCCGGCGGTGTCCCGGCGCTCCAGCATATTCACCGCCAGCAGCACCACGGCGGAGATGGCCAGATTCACCATGACCCATTTCATGGCCAGTTCATCGTTGTTGGTCTGCCAGAGTTGGTAGACCGTGGTGGAAATGGTGGCGGTTTTTCCCGGGGTATAGCCGGCAATCATGCTGGTGGCGCCGTACTCTCCCAAAGCCCGTGCAAAGGCCAGCACCGTTCCCGCCAGAATCCCCTGCCGGCAGCAGGGCATCCGCACCCGCCAGAAAATCCAGCTGTTGGAAAGCCCCAGCGTCTGGCCGGAATAGGCCAGCGTTTCGTCGAAGGCTTCAAAAGCCCCCCGGGCGGTGCGGTACATCAGGGGGAAAATCACCACGGCGGTGGCGAAAATGGCCGACCACCACGTCATAACCGCCTTCACGCCGAACTGGTTCAGCAGCCATGCACCGATAATCCGCTTTGGCCCCAGCAGCCGCAGCAGCAGGTACCCGATGACCGTAGGCGGCAGCACCAGCGGCAGCGTCAGCACCACGTCCAGCAGTCCCTTCACCAGCCGGGGCAGTTTTGCAATATAGTAAGCGGCAAAAATGCCGGCGAAGAAGACGACGACGGTGGAAATCAGCGCAATCCGAAGAGAGTTCCACAGCGGAAACCAATCCATAGATACCTCCTGATATTCCCGTTAACGGGAAGGAAGATCGTTACGAAAGAAACCCAGGAGGGGTGTCTTTCGTTTTGAATCATAAGTTTTTCTGCACATGAAAGGGCAGAAAAACTTGCTTCCGCGTGCCGAAAAGCATTTCGGCACGCGGAAAAGAGCGGGCTGCCCGCTCTTTTCCGTTTTCTTCTGTGCCCGGGTCAGTTGGCAGGGGAGAAGCCCACGGACTCAAACACGGACATGGCCGCATCGGTCTGGAGATAGTCCAGGAATGCCTGTGCGGCCTCCTCCTTTTCGCCCTGCATGACGGCGGCGGGGTAAATCACCTGCCCGCACATCTCCGGCGTGGCGCTGTCTACCACGGTGAGGTTGGCAGAGAAGGCGTCGGTGGCGTAGATGATGCCGCAGTCGGCGGCGGCCTCGCTGACCTGAGAGGTGACTTCCTTCACGTTGTTGCCGTAGGTCAGCTTGTCGGCAACGGCCGCCTCGTCAATGCCGTAATAGGCAAAAATCTTCTGGGTGTACTGACCAACAGGGACGTCGCTGTTGCCCATGGCCAGCATCACGTCGCCGCTCTTCAGCAGCTCCGCCAGCTGGTCAAAACTCTCAATGCCCTTGGGGTTGCCCTCGGGAACCGTCAGGGTCACCTTGTTTTCCAGCAGGTTGATGCGGCTGTCGGCGACGATGAGATCCAGCCCGTCGGGGTTCTTCTCCGCATCGTCCTTCAGGCTGCCGTCTATGGCGTTCATCTGCTTGGGGGCGGCGGAAATGAACAGGTCGCAGTCTGCCCCTTCCTTAATCTGCTTGAGCAGGGTGCCGGAGGAATCGAAGTTATAGGTGATGGTGACGTTGGGGTTCTCCTGCTCATAGGGTTCCTTGATCTGGTTCATGGTTTCCGTCATGGAGGCGGCGGCAAACACAATCAACTCCACTGGGTCGGCGGCAGGCGCTTCCGCCGGAGTGCTGTCCGTGGTCTGGGAGTCACCGGCGGCGTCGGCGGCCGGCTCCGTCTTGGAGCCGCAGGCGGTGAGGGAGAAGGTCAGGCACAGAGCCAGCAGCAGGGACAAATACTTTTTCATGGGAATCTTCCTTTCTGATCATAGCATATTTATCCTCACTCTGCACTGCAAAGCGTGATATTCGTTTGAGGTGAACGGTGGGCAAAGGGAAACGCGCAGGCCGCGTTTCCCGGGAATTTTACTTCCCGAAGGGGCAGCTGGGCCAGTGACAGGGCTTGCAGCCAAGGCACAGCCCGCCCTCTCCCATGACGGCAAAGTCGGCTTTCGTCAGTTCCACTCCTGCGGCGATGCGGGGCAGCGCCAGATCAAAGATGGTGGCGCCGGCGTACATCACGCAGCCGGGCAGCCCCATAATAGGCGTGCCGTCCTCGAAATACCCCAGCAGGAACATGGCACCGGGCAGCACCGGGGCACCGTAGGTGACGATCCGGGCGCCGCTGGCTCTGATGCCGCCGGGGGTGTTGTCGTCCGGATCCACACTCATGCCCCCGGTGCAGAGGATTACGTCCGCCCCGGTTTTCCGGGCTTCCGCAATGGCGCCTGCCACGTTGTCCACCCCGTCTCCGGAGTAGGTGACGGAAAGGGTTTCCATGCCGTAGGCCGCCAGCTTTTCCTTTACCACCGGGGTGAAGGTGTCCTGAATCAGGCCCTTTTTCACCTCGCTGCCGGTGGCGATGATGGCGGCGGTTTTCTTCACATAGGGCAGCAGTTCCAGCAGGGGTTCCTGTCCGGCGGCGGCTTCGGCGGCCTGCAGCTTTTCCTCTTCGATGACAAGGGGGATCACCCGCATCCCTGCCAGCTTGTCCCCCTGCTTCACGGCGGTATTGCCGTGCCGGGTGGCGATCATGATGTCTTCCCGGGAATTGACGGCAATGAGTCGCCGGGAATCCACCCGGAACAGGCCGTCACAGGCGGCTTTCAGTTCAATTTTGCCCTCTTTTACCTCGCTGCGGGTCATGTTCTTCTGTCCGCAGAGAGCCAGCAGCCGCTCCGCCGCGTCGTTTTCGTGCACCATGCCGGGGGTCATCTCCCAGACGTAAAGGTGCTCCTTCCCCATGGAGAGCAGCACGGGGATGTCCTCCTCCGTAACGATGTGCCCCTTGCGGAACCGGGCGTCCTTGTATTGATCCTTGATGATCTGGGTCATGTCGTGGCACAGTACCTGCCCCACGGCGTCCTGCGTGCGGATCAGCTTCATTTCAGCACCTCAATTTCATCTCCGGCACGGACGGTGCCCTCTTTTACAACCACGGCGAAAATTCCCTCCGTGGGCATGACGCATTTGCCCACCGCCTTTTTGATGGCGCAGTCGTTGCGGCACTCCTTGCCGATCTGGGTGACTTCCACTTCCGCCTCCCCGATCCGCAGACGGGTGCCCACCGGCAGATGCTTCAGGTCGATGCCCACGGTGTTGATGTTCTCCGCGAACACCCCGGGATCCAGCGGGATGGGGGACAGCGCCCGCATGGTGTCCACGCTCTCCTCCGCCAGCAGGGAGATCTGACGGTGCCAGTCCCCGGCGTGGGCGTCCCCCACGATGCCGTGGTGCAGCTTCAGATGAATCTCCGGCACCGGCTTTTTCAATGTGCCTTTTTTCTCGCTGATATTGACGGATGTGACCTTTGCCACGGTCATGCCTCCCTTTGATAATCGCCGCTCTTGCCGCCGGACTTTTCCAGCAGGCGGATATTGGTGATCTCCATATCCTTCTGAACGGCCTTGCACATATCGTAAATGGTCAGAGCTGCCACGGAAACGGCGGTCAGCGCCTCCATTTCCACCCCGGTGACGCCGGTACAGGTGACAACGGCTTTGATTTCCACCATGCACGGGTCGTCGGACAGGCGGAAGGAAAGGTCGATGCCCGTCAGGGGCAGGGGGTGGCACATGGGAATCAGCTCCCAGTTGTGCTTGGCGGCCTGAATCCCCGCCACCTGCGCCACCGCCAGCACGTCTCCTTTTTTCAGAGTGCCGTTCCGGATGTGGGTCATGGTTTCCGGAGAAACCCGGATTTCACCGGCGGCGGCTGCCCGCCGGTGGGTGACGGCCTTTTCCGTTACGTCCACCATCCGGGCGCGGCCCTGCTCATTGAAATGGGTCAGTTCTCCCATGGTTCAGCCTCCGATCTGGTTCATATTCCGGGGGGTGTCGCTGGCGTGTTCCGCCAGATGGTGCTGCCGGGGCTTCTGCAGGATGCCCTGTCGGATAGCCTCCGTCAGTGCGTCGCCGTGGAGTCCCCGGAGAGGCAGTTCCTCCCGACTGTGGAGGCAGCCTTTCAGCTTGCCGTCCGCCGTCACCCGGATGCGGCGGCATTCGCTGCAGAAGGCGTGGCTCATGGGGGCGATGATGCCCACGGTGCCTGCCGCCCCCGGCAGGCGGTACCGCCGGGCCACGCCGTTGGGCTCGATTTCTTCCAGCGCCGGGAACCGCCGCAGGACTTCCGTCACCGGCAGGAACCGCTCCTTCGGCCACGCCGCGCAGGGGCCCATGGGCATCAGTTCGATGAAGCGGACTTCCCAGGGATGTGCCCGGGTCAGTGCCAGAAAGTCCCCGATTTCGTCGTCATTGAAGCCGCCTATCAGCACCGTGTCCAGCTTCAGGTTCCGGAAGCCGGCGTTCTCCGCCGCCCGGATGCCGGCCAGCGCTTCTTCCAGCGCCCCCCGGCGGGTGATTTCCCGGAATCGCTCCGGCTTCAGGGTGTCCAGACTGATGTTCAGCCGGTCCACGCCCGCCTCCCGGAGAGGCCTCGCCAGTTCCGGCAGAAGGCTGCCGTTGGTGGTGAGACACAGTTCCTTCAACTCCGGAATCTCCCGCAGACAGCGGCAGAGGGTGGAGATTCCGGGGCGCACCAGCGGCTCCCCGCCGGTGATGCGGATTTTCCGGATGCCGCAGGCCACCGCCGCCCCGGCGATTTCCGCCAGTTCCTCCAGTGAGAGAATGTCGGTGCGGGGGCGCTTGCAGACCCCCTCCTCCGGCATACAGTACCGGCAGCGGTAATTGCAGAGGTCGGTTATACTGAGCCGCAGATAGTCCACGGTGCGATTGCATTGGTCAACCATTGTCCATCATTCCATTCTCTGTTTGTGCTTCCCGGAACGCCCCTTGGGCGCTGAAGAAAACGCCATCCGGCACGCAGCTTTGCCTCCGCCGCTGAAAAACAGCGCGCCCTGCATGGCAAAAGCGGATTTCCGCAGGGAGCCTGCGGCGGGGAAGTCAGCCGCTCTTTTGAGAGAAGCCGCCGAGACAGAGAAGGTGCTCCTTCATGTAGAGGTATGCCATATCCGGCTGCCGGCTGAGAATTGCATTCAGAATTTTCTGATGCTGATGACAGGCTTCTTCCTGCCATTCAATCCGCTTCCCGGAAGAGGTGAGATTGGATGGCGCGGCATTTTCCAGTGCCGGCAGCTGCGCCAGAAAGTCATAAATCAAAGGGTTGCCGAAAGCTTCGGCAATCGCCAGATGAAAAGCCTCCGGCGATGCAGGGGAGGAATCTTCTCCACCGGACGCTTCACCGCGGAATTTCCCCTTCAATCCCTGCAGAACCGCCTCCGAAGCGGTTTGAGCCAGCATGGCAGCAAGCGCCGGCTCCAACAGAAGACGTGCCTGCATGACCTGTTGGAAATCGTACCGGATGTTCCTGCCGGAAGAGGCGGAGCGGGCGGAGATGCGGGGATCGTCGGAACTGACGATGACGGTGCTGCCCTGCCCCTGCCGCGTCTCGATGAAACCGAGAGTGACCAGCTGCTTCAGCGCTTTCCGCATGGTGATGCGGCTGACGCCGTAAAGCGCGCAGAGATTGTTTTCCGAGGGGAGCCTGTCCCCCTTCCGATAAATTCCCAAGCTGATGGACTCGATGATCTGTTTGACGACGATTTCGTGGAGCGGCGTCTTTTGTATTTTTTCAATCATAGCCGGAATTTCCCTCACAAAAAATGCGGCCCTTGCCAACGGATATTAAGTTTATCGTAGCACAGGCTCTGAAAAAATGCAAGTTTAATCTGTATTTTTTGAATACATAAACAAAAGGAGCAAATGGGATGCCTGCATGAGATCAATCGGGACAGTGAAAATACAAGTGGGTAAACTGCGAATCAATACAATAAAACAAATAAAAGTGCCAGATTTTATGCATAAAACCGTTATTTTCAATTGAGTATAATGAAATTTTTTAGGATCCGCCACAGATATGATAGAAAAAATACAGGTTGAGGGAATGAACCGGCACGAAAAGAAATTTTCAGGATACTAAAAAAGCCGGAAGAAACAGCGAGGCAAAGACCGGCGAATCCCACCTGAGTTTCAGCTGCAAAAACAGGGCGGCCGGATTTCCGGCCGCCCTGTTCCGCTATGTCCATCTGCTGTCCAGCGATGTCTTCAGCCGTAACTCAGCGTCAGTTCCATATAGTTGGCGTCATCCGCGAAAAAGGGCAGGCCGGCGTGGGTTGCCCCGTCCCGATGGAACATGAGATGTTCCCCGGAGAGGTCGATGAATACCGGGAAGTTCCCGCTGAGGGAGGTTCCCACCCCTGCGGACAGTTCCAGCCGCAGGCAGTCGTTCTCCATCCGCCACGCGCCGGAATAGCCAGGCTGATATTCCTGCCCGTCCTCCAGATTTCTCGTGGGACACCAGCTCACCTCAACGCCGCCGTCCGATACGATGACGATTTCCACATCCGGCTCATCCTGAAATTCCTCCCAGCGTAAGAACAGCAGCAGGGGCTCGGCATACTCGCTGCGGTAGAGTACCTCCTCCGCCACAGGCCACACGCCCCGCTGGTTGGAGCGACAGACAACATGATTGACCGCCAACGAGGTGTGTTCATCCCGTAGCACGATGCAGTAGAGGTCGCCGTAGCCGCCGTTCAGCACACGGTCTGAGGGGATGGTCTGCAAAAAGGCCATTTCCTCCATCAGCCCCGGCACGTTGGCCCACAGCCAGTCGGTGAGGCCGCCGTCCTGCTTCGCCGCGTCCCGGTAGCCGAGGTATGCCACGGCGGCAGCCTGACGGGTGCTCTCCATACCTCCTCAGAACTTGCCGCTGCGCCCATAGCCGCCGCTGTCTCCGCGGAAGCTGTCGGAGCCGCTGGAACTTTTCAATTCGATTTTTCTGCGGGTTTCCGTGGTGTGGGTATAGAGATCCTGCCGATCCGTCAGCTTCAGTCCGGCGGAAGCCACATACGCGTTGGCTTCCGCCTTTTTTCTGACGGATTTCATTTTCCCCTTGAGAATCAGGCAGATGACCAGCGCAATCATCAGGACAATCACCACCGCAATGGCTACGCCGCCCCAGGGGCTGGCCTTCACGGGCGTGCCGCTCTCCGCCAGTGCCAGATAGGTGCCGCATTCCTTCGCATAGTCGGCAAATCCGCCGTACCAGTCATCGTCGGCGAAGTTGTCCAGGAAGCAGTCCTCCATCTGCCGCCCGCAGAAGGGACAGCGGTTGAAGCTTTGCGCCGCCGCTTCCACGGCCCGCAGCCGCGCCTGTTCCCGTTCCCGCTCATAGAGCGCCCGGAAGATCACACGCTTCCCCTCGGTTTCCGGCCGGATGCCTGCTTTGGAAAAGCGGATGGGGATGCTGTGCCACGCGCTTCCGCACTCTCCGCACCGCAGGGAAAACCGGAACTCCTCCGGCACGGATTGGTCGGTCAGAAGGTCTTTTGTAATCTGGCGCATGGCTGGCTGCCTCCTTTCTTTCTGCCTTGGTCGTGCGCTGTTTCCGTTCCCCATCTTATTGGATCCTGCCCCCTAAAAATATTGACCTGAGGCGTAATTTCACCGGAATCCGGAAAATTACGCCTCAGGCGTAGACGGTATCACCAAATTGGACTTTTCGCATTTGTGCAGGATGTCAGTTTTGTCGAAGCGGACGGAGCGTCTCACCATGCTGCCCGCAGCGGCGGAAGCAGGCGAGTGTTTTCAATTTTCAAAAAGCGGAACACCACCCTATAGGGTGGTGTTCCGCTTTGGATTATGTTGGCAAAAATAAGATGTTCTTTGTGCACCCGCAAGGAAAGGGGTGTTTGCGGGGAAAACCTTTGTCGGGTTTTCCCTGCTTTCAAACAAGACCCGCCGCAGGCGGGCAATTTGCGCAGTAAATCGAAGGCGCTCCAAAGAGAAAGAGGACTTGCGATGCAAGTCCTCTTTCTCTTTGGAGCGGGCTACGAGGCTCGAACTCGCTACCTCCACCTTGGCAAGGTGGCGCTCTACCAGATGAGCTAAGCCCGCGAAACAAGATGTATTTTAACAGAGAGGCCATGCTTTGTCAAGAATTTTTTTTGAAATTACAGAGCCGTTTGCGGCTGTCTGCCGGCTGTACCATTCCTGATAGGTGGTTCGCTTCGGCATAGGTTCCCCGCTGTTCAGCCAGTCCAGGGCTTCTTCTGGGTCATATTCAACCGTCGTACAACGGCAGTTCGGGTGAATGGGCGGGTAATTGACGCCAGGTTCCGCGTCAGACACTTTGAAACGACGCCCGTCCAGGGCGCCGCAAAAGTGTAACTGCAAAAAGTCTGTCGACTTAATGCAATTACACTATACACGGGAGCGTCCTGGGCTACAATTCGGAGAAAGGTACACCGTCCCCGTGATCCTGTATGGCCGGAAGGACCGCTTCCTTCGCCTGAACACCGTCTGGCAGATCGACACCGGAGCGAAGGCCCCGCATTTTATCACGGCGACGCCGGAAAGGAAGAAGTGACAGCCTATGTTTGCACTATATGACATCGTCGTCCTTCGGGAAGACGATCCTGAAGCCGGCGTCAAGGCCGGCACGGAAGGAACCGTCGTCGATATTCAGGACGGCGGTAAAGCCTACACCGTCGAGTTCTTCGACGAAAACGGGGACATGATCGAAGACGCCCTGTTCAAGGACTATCTTCCGGAACAACTGAAGAAGAAAACGTCGGCCGACTGGCCGGCGTTTTCTTATCCCCTTTTCCAGGTGGAACAGGCGTCGCCTTCGGGCGGCGTCTTTTTCATAATATTCAGCCGTACCCGTCCGGCGACCAGACGGGACCGCGAAGGGCGTGGAAGCCACCATATAAACAGCGGAGAAAGGAACACCTATCGCCTTTGACATGGACGAGTTTTTCCGTCAGAACGATCCGCAGTATGCGGCGGAGCACCCGGAGGCACACGCCGCAAAGGAAGAACTTTACGAAAACCTGATGGCTGGGCGCATTTCCGCTTTGGATGAAAAGCTGGCGGCGCTGGGGCAGACGCAGGAGGACTATCTTCCTTCGGAGATCGAAAAATTCAAGGACGCCACGGGCTATGAGGAATTTCTTGATTTTGATCCGGCGGAGGTCAAGGCCGCTTTGGATGACCCGGAGAAGTCCCATGCGGATGAAATGCTGTCCGCTGCGGAGAAGGTTGCCTCGGAAAAGATGACTGTGCTTGTAGTGGAGCCTATGAAGGAACCCTATGTGAAGGAGATCGACCCCGACCTTCATTCCCTGCAGGCAGAGGTTGGCGGTGATATTGGAGCGACTTATCCCTATTCTGACCCGGTGGCGCTGGTCTGCAATGATGAAGGAAAGCTCATAGGGCTTGATCTGAACCGTGGACTGCGGGATGAAAATGGAGAAATTTATGATATCGTAACAGGCACTTTCCAGGTGGTTGGACTTGGTGAGGAAGATTTTGCGTCCCTGTCCCCGGAACTGATCCAGAAATACGCAGAACAGTTCAAAACGCCGGAACGATTTATGCAGATCAAATCCAGTTTAGTTCGGATCATGTCCGCGTTCTCCGGCAGAGGCAGCATCAGCGAGAGAAGCCCCTTTGCTTTCAGCGGCAGGGGTATATCCCGCAGATGCCGGTTTGGATCATATACAAGCCCCTGCGCAAAAAAAACGATAAAAAGAGACACGGTTTGCAGGCCTCCGGCAGAATGAAGTCACGATACACCATTCTGAAAGGAGACAGCAAACCATGTCTGAGAAAATTGTTCAGCTGAATGAAAATGTATATAAGATCGCCGCAAAGGAAAGACTCACGATATTCAGCGGCGAGAAGAAGGGTGCTGCTGCGGCGTCCTGCGCAGAATCGGGGTTATGGTGCTTTCTCCAGCGCCGCGGCTGCCGCACTCCAGTCTGTAATAATCTCGTCCGCCAGCGCAGAAAGTTCTTTCCACGTTTCGGCGCTGTTTTCATCGTAAACCGCTACAAGATAGAATCCGGCCTGCTTTGCGTTTTCCGCTGCGCAGGCCACGGAGAAGTCCCGGTCCGTGATGAGGGCGCCGATGGTGGAGGCGTGGAACAGCTCCGCATAGTGGGTGTTGGACCGGATGAGGCCACACTGGATGCAGCTTTCAAAAATGGCGGTGAAAATCAGGCACATGGACACCGTGAGGTCGCCCGCCAGCAGCCATACCCAGTAGATGCCTTTGATGTACGCCCCGCAGTACATGAGCGCCAGCACGAAGGGCACCACCGGCAGCCACAGATAGCGGCGGCTCTGGGGGGTGCGGCATTTGGTGAGGATCAGCACCAGCGACGCGACGGCGCACAGCACCATCCACGCCAGCACCACATAGCAGCCGGCGCCGTAGCGGTAGTCATCGTCCGACAGCACGCCGTTCGGAAAGAGAAAGACCAGCTGGTGGAGATCGTTGGTCAGCACCAGAAGGAACAGCAATACGGAGGGCAGATACAAAAAGTGCGTCCCCTTCGGCAGGCGGTAGTTCTCCGGCTTTCCAAGGGACAGCGCCACCAGCACCGCCAGCACGGGGATGAACAGCATGGGCAGGTAGCAGCCGTACCACAGGAAGCGCTCTGCGGTTATATTGTAGGTGTTGTATTTCACCGTGCGCAGCAGCATCAGTCCCGCGATGGCCAGCAGATACCGGCGCACCTGGGTCTGGATGATGCGCGTCCGGACGGAAATGCCCCACGCGGCCAGCAACCCCATACAGATCACGGCCCGGACGGTGCTCAACGGCTGTGCGTAATAGCCATACCTTGCGGCGATGCGGGCGCAGATGGCGCAGATTATCAGTGCGGCTACAAGCAGCACCACGCCGTATTTTCTTTTTCGCAGTGGGATCATCGTGCGAAACCTCCTGCGGGGTAGGCAGCGAACACGCGCCGTGTTTGCTGTGCAAACGCAATGAGAGGTACCCCTTGTCAATCGATGGTATCAGTTTGCCATAGAGTTTTCCGCTTCACAAGTAAAGACGCCTGCGCTTCTCTTTCCTTCGGCGTAAGATGCAGTTTCGGCTGCAAGACTCCCCCTCTTTTCCCAATGAAATTTTTGCAGGAAATTTGCAACAGTTGCAAATGCAACTGGCAAATGAGAACAAACCCTGATATACTACAATCACAGCAGAAAACCCGGATGGGTTACGACATAGTGAAATGAAAATGGAATGAAAATTAAGGAGGAAATCAATATGAAGAAGTGGGTTTGCAAGGTTTGCGGCTATATCTATGAGGGTCCCGAGGCTCCGGCAGAGTGCCCCGTCTGCCACGCCAAGAACGCTTTCAACGAAGTCAAGGGTGAAATCAAGCTGGCAGCCGAGCACAAGTTCGGCGTCTATGCCGACACCGTGAAGAACAACCCCGACATCTCCGACGAGGACAAGAAGTATATCTTCGACCAGCTGATGGCCAACTTCAACGGCGAGTGCGGCGAGGTGGGTATGTATCTCTGCATGGCCCGGATCGCCCATCGGGAGGGCTATCCCGAAATCGGTCTGTACTGGGAGAAGGCCGCCTATGAAGAGGCCGAGCACGCCGCCAAGTTCGCAGAACTGCTGGGCAGCGATCTGGAGAGCAACATGACCTCTTCCACCGAGAAGAACCTCAAGTGGCGTGTTGACTGCGAGTACGGCGCCACCGCCGGCAAGACGGAACTGGCCGCCTGCGCCAAGAAGAACGGTCTGGATGCCATTCACGACACCGTCCACGAGATGGCCCGTGACGAAGCCCGTCACGGCAAGGCTCTGGAGGGCATGCTGAAGCGTTACTTCAACAAGTAAACCACGCCGAACATCAGAAAACTTTCAAGAGGAAGCCGGGAAACCGGCTTCCTCTTTCCGCATATGGAACACCGGCGGGGGGCAGGCGGTTCAAAAGAGCCGGCGGCAATGGCGGGAAAACCTCCCTGCCCTGCGGAGGCACCGGGCGGTCAGACCGCCCCGGCATCGCCTCCACAGGAGACTTGTCTTTACGAAAGCAATAAAAAAAGGCGCCTCTCTTTGGCACTTTCGGAAAAAATGCGTGGCCCCTGCGGATAGGCGTTGATTTTTTTCGGGATCGGTGGTAGATTTGTGGTAACGAAATCGTTTTTTCGTAACTGCCTTGTCTGTGTGCCTGTTAACGGACACAGCGGGTTGATTTCCCTTCGAAGCAACTGCATTTTTCATATCACAATCAAAATAAGGAGGACGTTTTTATGTTTGACCCGAAATCCGTTTCCCTTGGCATCGCTCCCATTGGCTGGTGCAACGACGATATGCCGGAACTGGGTGCGGAAAACACCTTCCAGCAGACCGTCAGCGAGATGGCGCTGGCCGGATTCACCGGCTGCGAGATCGGCAACAAGTATCCCACCGATCCCGCTGAACTGAAAAAGGCGCTGGATCTGCGGGGAATGCGCATCGCCAGCCGCTGGTATTCCTCCTTCATCCTGACCCGTTCCATGGAGGAAGAGGAGAAGGACTTCATCGCCAATCTGGACTTCCTGGCCGCCGTGGGCGCCAACCGCATCAACGTTTCCGAGCAGAGCTACTCCATTCAGGGCAAGGTGGACGTGCCCATCCTCACCGGCGGCCACAAGCACGTCATGAATGACGAAGAGTGGGATCGCTTCTGCAAGGGGCTGAACCGTCTGGGGCAGATTGCCTCTGAGCGGGGCTTCAAGCTGTGCTTCCATCATCACATGGGCACCGTGGTGCAGACCAGCGAGGAAACCGACCGCATGATGGCCAACACCGATCCCCGCTATGTGTTCCTGTGCTACGATACCGGCCACTTCACCTTTGCCGGCGAGGATCCTCTGACCATGCTGAAAAAGTATGTGGATCGCGTGGGTCATGTCCATCTGAAGGATATGCGCCTGCCTGTGGTGGAAGAGGCCCGGAAGAACAACTGGTCCTTCCTCCAGTCCGTCCGCAACGGTGCCTTCACCGTCCCCGGCGACGGCGATGTGGACTTTGACCCCGTGTTCAAGGTGCTCTCCGACGCCGGCTATCAGGGCTGGCTGCTGGTGGAGGCCGAGCAGGATCCCGCCAAGGCCAATCCTCTGGAGTACGCCATCAAGGGCCGTAAATACATCCGGGAGCACACCGGTCTGTAAATTGCGCGATGGGAGGACCCCAGTCCTCCCCACCGCGTTTCCATACCACTTTTTGACATCAAACAGGAGATGTTTCCAATGACTTATTTCAATAAGAACAAGGAACTCAAGCGGGGCTACAACGCCTATATCGACGAATCCACCAACTACATGGGTACCCTGATGAACGTGGGCCTGCTGGTGATGGAGGACGGCGACACCTATACCTACGAAAGCGCCGACCGCGAGGTTGCCATCCTGCTTTTCGAGGGCAAGGTCACCTATGAATACGCCGGCAAGACCGTTGAGGCCGACCGCCCCAACTGCTTCCATCACGAAGCCTACTGCCTGCTGGCTCCCAAGGGCACCAAGATCACCCTGACGGCTCACAGCCACAGCGAGCTTTACATGCAGGACACCCTGAACGAGAAGGATTATGAGCCGGTCATGTACACCCCGGAGACCGTCCAGACCCAGCACGCCGGTTCCAAGGGCGAGCTGATGGGCGCTATGGAGCGTGAGATCAAGACCTTCTTTGACTATGACAACGCCCCCTTCTCCAACATGGTGCTGGGTGAGGTGCTGAACCGTCCCGGCAAGTGGTCCTCCTATCCTCCTCATCATCATCCCCAGCCGGAGGTCTATTTCTACCGTTTCGACTATCCTCACGGCTTCGGCGCCGGTTTTGCCAACGGCGATGTTTACAAGACCGAGCAGAACGGCTGCGCCGTCATCAACCACGGTTTCCACTCTCAGGTGGTGGCTCCCGGCTACGCCATGTGCTACGCCTGGGGCATCCGGCACCTGGAGGGCGATCCCTGGATGAAGACCCGCATTGATGACAAGGAGCACGAGTGGCTGTGGAAGCCCGACGCCAACGACCATATCTATCCCAATCATTGATCGGAGGAAACAGGAATATGAAAACAGTTCGTTTGACCATGGCGCAGGCGCTGGTTCGCTTTCTTGAGAACCAGTATATGGAAGTGGACGGTGCCCAGCACCGCTTCGTCCGGGGCGTCTTCATTATCCCCGGCCACGGCAACGTGGTGGGGCTTGGCCAGGCGCTGAGTCAGGAAGCCCGGCATCTGGAAATCTATCAGGGCAAGAACGAGCAGGGCATGGCCCAGGCCGCCGTGGCCTTCGCCAAGCAGATGAAGCGCAAGCAGATCTGCGTGGCCACCTCTTCCGTCGGCCCCGGCGCCGCCAACATGGTCACCGCCTGCGGCACCGCCACCGCCAATAACATCCCCCTGCTGGTGCTGCCCGGCGACACCTACGCCTGCCGTCAGCCCGACCCCGTCCTCCAGCAGGTGGAGCACACCAATTCCCTGTCCATCACCACCAACGACGCTTTCAAGGCCGTGTGCCGCTACTGGGATCGCATCGTCCGTCCCGAGCAGCTGATGAGCGCCATGATCAACGCCTTCCGGGTGCTGACGGATCCCGCCAACACCGGCGCGGTCTGCATCGCCATGCCTCAGGACGTGGAGGGCGAGGCCTATGATTACCCCGTCAGCTTCTTTGCCAAGCGGGTCTGGCGTCTGGAGCGCCGCCCTGCCACCGAGGCCGCTCTGGCCGAGGCCGCCGAGGCCATCCGCAAGGCCAAGCGCCCCATGATGATCTGCGGCGGCGGCGTCCGCTACTCCGAGGCCCACGCCGAGTTCCTGCACTTTGCGGAAACCTTCGGCATCCCCTACGGTGAAACCCAGGCGGGCAAGTCCGCCACCGACTGGCAGCATCCCCTGAATCTGGGCGGCGTGGGCACCACCGGCTGCTCCGCGGCCAACGAGATCGCCCGGAAGGCGGATCTGGTCATCGGCGTAGGCACCCGCTACACCGACTTCACCACCGCTTCCAAGTGGCTGTTCAAGGACACCTGCAAATTTGTCAACATCAACGTTTCCGAGTTCCAGAGCCTGAAGATGGAGGCCGTCCCTGTGGTGGCAGACGCCAAGGAAGCCCTGCCCCGTCTGGAAAAGCTGCTGGAGGGCTATCAGACCGCCTATACGAACGAGATTGCCGCTGCCAAGGAAAAGTGGATTGACGAACTGGAGCGGCTGGATCACATCACCTTCTCCGATAAGAAGGGCTGGAAGCCGGAGATCAACGACGCCAACGCCGACTCCGCCAAGCGCTTCGCGCAGGACGTCCACGCCCAGCTGACCCAGACCTCCGCGCTGGGTGCCATCAACGCCATGATGAGCGAGGGCGATGTGGCCATCGGCGCCGCCGGCTCTCTCCCCGGCGATATGCAGCGGATGTGGCGTCCCACCGGCATCGACACCTACAACATGGAGTACGGCTACTCCACCATGGGCTACGAGGTGGCCGGTGCGCTGGGCGTGAAGCTGGCCATCGGCGACAAGCGGGAGGTATACGCCTTCTGCGGCGACGGCAGCTTCAATATGCTCCACGGCGAACTGATTACCGCCTGCCAGGAGCACAAGAAGGTCAACATCTGCCTGTTCGACAACGCCTCCTTCGGCTGCATCAACAACCTGCAGGTGGGTCACGGCAACGTTACGCTGTGCACCGAGCTGCGCTACCGCAATAAGGACGGCCTGTTCGGCAACTTCATGGACATTGACTACGCCAAGGTGGCGGAGGCCTACGGCTGCAAGAGCTACACCGTCCGCACCATGGAGGAACTGGTGGCTGCCTTTGAGGATTCCCGGAAGGTGAAGAACACCCCCGTCCTCTTCGACATCAAGGTGCTGCCCAAGACCATGACCGATGGGTATTCCTCCTGGTGGCGCGTAGGCGACACGGAGGTTTCCGAACGCAAGGAAAACCTCACCGCCTATGCCGACCTGCAGGCGCATCTGAAGGAAGTCCGGAAGTATTAAGAATCGGGCGGAAGCGGCGGCTGGATATGCAGAAATCCGCCTCCTTCCTGTCAGACCGGAAAGGAGTACCTATGACCTGTCCCTACTGCGGTGAAGAGATGGAAAAGGGTGTCCTGCAAGGCGGCGGCAGTTCCATCATCGGCTGGCGGGAAAAGCCCTCCGCCTTTCCCAACAGGCTCAATATAGAGCGTCTGGACGAAGCCGACTGGAAGTACTCCTATATTCCCGCCTTCCGCTGCCCCAAGTGCAGAAAAGTCATTTTTTCTTACTAAATCCCTTATCAACCCTATATCATAAAAGAAAGGTGATTCATTATGGAAAACATTCTGAAAATCGGTATCATCGGCTGCGGTGCCATCGGCAAGGATCACTGCCGCCGCATCATCGAAACCGTCCCCGGCGCCACCGTGGTGGCCGTGTCCGACTATGTGGCCGCCGCCGCTGACGACACCGCTGCCAAGTACGGCATCAAGTCCTACGGCAACGACTGCGACGGCATGATCAAGGATCCCGACGTGGACGCCGTGGTCATCACCTCCATCGACCCCACCCATCACGACTATGTGATGAAGACCCTGGCTGAGGAGAAGTGGTGCTTCTGCGAAAAGCCCCTGAGCCAGAACGCCAAGGACTGCGAGGACATCATCAAGCGGGAGCAGGAAATCGGCAAGCGTCTGGTGCAGGTGGGCTTCATGCGCCACTATGACCGGGGCTACGCTGAGATGAAGCGCATCATCTCCTCCGGCGAACTGGGCGCTCCCCTGCTGATTAAGGCCTGCCACCGCAACGTGTCTCAGGGCCCGGGCTTCAAGACCGAAAATGGCGTCACCAACGTGGCCATCCACGAGCTGGACATCTGCCGCTGGCTGCTGGATGACGAGTATGAGGACGTGCAGTGCGTGAAGGTGCGTCAGAGCGCCAACTCCAACAAGGGCTATGACAACCCCCAGGTGATGCTGATGCGCACCAAGAAGGGCTGCTTCATCGACGTGGAGGTTCAGGTGGCTGACGGCTACGGCTATGACATCCAGTGCGAAGTGGTCTGCGAGAACGGCACCGTGAAGCTGCCGGACCCCTACGCCGTAGTGCGCCGCTCCCGTCCCGCCGGCTGGGACAGCGTGAAGCCCGCCGAGTCCATGCCCATCATGACCGACTGGAAGGAGCGCTTCATTGAGGCCTACGACATTGAGTTCTGCAAGTGGGTGGAGTCCATCCATAACGGCAAGCTCACCGGCCCCTCCGCCTGGGACGGCTATATCGCCTGCGTGGCCGGCGATGCCCTGAACGCCTCCCGCGGCACCTCTCAGTTCCTGAAGGTGGAAACCATGGAAAAGCCGGAGATGTACAAGTAATCTCCCCTCTGAAATGCAAAAACCAGCGCCCGGACACCGTGTGTCCGGGCGCTTCTTCTGTTTAGCAGCCTGCCGGACACTGTCCGGCAGGCTGCTAATCTCTGCTCTTTACTTCATGGTAACTACGGTGACGCCGCTTTCGCCCTCTCCATAGACGCCCAGCCGGAAGGACTTTACGTTCTTATTCCGCCGCAGGATGTCGTGGACGGCTTTCCGCAGGGCGCCGGTGCCCTTGCCGTGGATAATGGTAACGGTTTCCAGATGCCCCATCACGGCGCTGGAAAGGAAGGTTTCCACCACGCTTTCCGCCTCCAGCGTCTCCATGCCCCGGATGTCCAGTTCCCGGCTGGCGGCAGTGTGGAGGCCGGTGACCGCCGTCCGCACCGGCTTCGGCGCCTTCTTTTTCATGGCGGCCCGCTCGTCGTCCTCAATAAGCCGCACCTCATTGGCCTTGGCCTTCATCTTCAGGATGCCGGCTTTCAGCTGCAGGGTGCCGTCGCTGCCCACGTTCACCACCTCCGCTGGGGTGCCGACGCCGGGGATTTCCACCAAATCCCCCTTCCGAATGGGGCGGCTGGGCTTGGGAATCGGCTCGGAACGGGCGTCCCGCCGGTCAACGGCCTCCTCTGCCTCGTTCAGCTGGCGGCGCAGTTCCGCCCGTGCCTCATTGGCGTTGATGCTGCGCTCCGCTTTTGCCTGCTCCTTCCGCATTTTTTCCAGTTCCGCAAACACCGCGTCCGACGCGGAGCGGGCGTCCCGGAGAATGCGCTTGGCCTCGGCCTCTCCTCTGCTGCGGGCGTTTTCCTTGGCCCGCTGCATCTGCTCCCGGAACTCCCGGGCCTTCCGGGCATCCTCCTCCCGCTGGCGGTACAGCCGGTCGGCCTCCTGTTCCCGCTTTTCCAGCGCCTGCCGCTTTTCCTCCAGCCGGGTCAGTACGTCCTCAAACCGGACGCTGTCCCGGCTCATCTGTGTCTGGGCGTCTGCAATGACCTCATCCGGCAGACCCAGCCGCCGG
The DNA here is from genome assembly GCA_934636905.1 of uncultured Dysosmobacter sp. Taxonomy (GTDB): domain Bacteria; phylum Bacillota; class Clostridia; order Oscillospirales; family Oscillospiraceae; genus Oscillibacter. Next base: position 32,803 of record CAKUBJ010000019.1, read on the forward strand.
GAAATGGCAAAGGCGTTGGACTTGCCGGGAATGCCGATGAGCAGCCGGTAAGTGGGGCTGAGGGTTTCCACATTGAACTCGCAGGAGGCATTTTCCACCCCTGCCGTGGTCATGGCAAAGGTTTTCAGTTCCGCATAGTGGGTGGTGGCGGCAGATTTGGCGCCCAGCGCCCGCACCCGCTGGATAATGGCAATGGCCAGTGCCGCGCCCTCAATGGGGTCTGTGCCGGCGCCCAGCTCATCGAAAAGAATCAGGCTGTCCCCGTCCGCTTCCTTGAGAATGGAAACGATGGTTTTCATGTGGGCGGAGAAGGTGGACAGGCTCTGCTCAATGCTCTGCTCGTCACCGATGTCCGCCAGCACCCGCTGATAAACCGACACCTCGCTGCGGTCACCGGCAGGGATATGCAGCCCGCACTGGGTCATGAGGGTCAGCAGCCCCAGAGTTTTCAGGGAAACCGTCTTGCCGCCGGTGTTGGGGCCGGTAATCACCAGTGTGTCAAAGGCACCCCCCAGTTCGATGTCAATAGGCACCGCCGTCTTTTTGTCCAGCAGGGGGTGCCGGGCCTTCCGCAGGCGAATCAGGCCGTCCCGCCGCACCTGCGGGCGGACGGCGTCCATGCGGTAACTCAGTTCTCCCCGGGCAAATATGAGATCCAGCTGCACCAGCGCGTCGTGATCCCACTGGATATCCCCCCGGTGGGCTGCCGCGTCGGCGGACAGTTCCGCCAGAATGCGGTCGATTTCCGCCTGCTCCTTGGCCTGCAGTTCGGCGTACTCGTTGTTGGCCTGCACCACCCCCATAGGTTCCACAAATACCGTGGCGCCGGTGGAGGACACGTCATGCACCAGTCCCGGCAGATTCCCCTTCTGGTCTGCCTTCACCGGCACCACGAAGCGGCCGTCCCGCTGGGTGATGATGTTCTCCTGCAGAACCTTGGAGTAGCTGGGGGAGGAGATAATCTTCTGCAGAATCTGGCGGCTCTTTGCCAGCGCCGCCCGCATATGCCGGCGGATGTCCGCCAGTTCCGGGCTGGCGGCGTCTGCCACGGTGTTCTCATCGGCAAGGCACCGCCGGAGCTTGTCCTCCAGAAAGCGGTTGCCGTGGATGGACTGGAAAATCTGGTCGATGGCGGTGGGTTCCATGGGGCTGCTATTGAAATATTCCTTTGCCCGGCGGGCGGTATAAAGGAGATCCCCTATACGGATTAACTCCGGGATTCCGAGACTGCCGCCCCGGTCTGCCCGATCCAGCAGTTCCCGGACAGGCTTGACCCCGGAGAATCCCGGCGCACCGTGGAGGGCAATCATGGCCCGGGCGCCGTCGGTCTGATCCAGCAGCCGCAGCACGTCCTCATAGTCCGTTTCCGGGCGGACGGCCAGCGCCAGTTCCTTGGCCTCCGGGCTGACGGCGCATCCCGCCAGCAGTTCCAGCACCCGGGGCAGTTCCAGCGTGCGGATGGATTTATCAAATAATTCGCTCATATTCCCTCCAAACCGTAATAAATAGCAAAGATATTACAATTTGTATTCTATTTCGACGCCATACAACAGACGCTCTTATAAAAATCCAGCGTGCGGAACCCACGCTCCAGCTGGGCGGAGACAAAGGCTTCCGCCGCGGCAGACAGCCGCTTCAGGGCATCCGCCCCCAGCACAAAGGAGTACAGCCGCTTGGGATCCCCGTAGACAATGTGCCGCAGGGCGGCCAGGGAGTCCCGGCACAGGGGCAGGCTGCGCCCCTCTCCCCCGCCGCAGCCGGCGCAGTGAAGCACCCCCTGCAATACGTCAAAATATGGCGTTTCCGGTTCCGGCCGGCCGCAATAGGCACAGGCGTCCGCCAGCGGCTCGTAGCCTGCCAGACACAGCAGCCGGATTTCAAAAGCCGCCTTTACCAGCGGCAGGGGCTTGCGTAAAGTGGAAATGGCATACAGCCCGTTCAGCAGAAGGCTCAGGAGCTCCTGCTGGGGGGCTTCCTCGGTGATGACAGTCTCTGTCAGTTCCGCAAGGTAAAACCCCAGCGCCATGGCGTCCAGTTCCGTCCGCAGGCCGTTGAACAATTCGATGGTGGTTCCCTCGTTGGCGTAATACCACTGCCCCTTTTTGTACAGCGTCCACTCGGAATAGGCCAGGGGCTGGGCGCAGGCCGCAAATTTGCAGTTCCGGCGGCGGGCGCCTCGGGCGATGACGGCAATTTTCCCCTGCTCCGCCGTCAGGAGCGTCAGGATTTTGTCGGCGTCCCGGGTGTCGGTGTCCCGCAGGACAATACCCCGGGTGACGAGATGCGGCTCAGCGGCCATGCGTTCACCTCCCGTGTGCGGAGCATCGCTTCCCCGGAGGGAAGCGGCAGGTATCCGCTTATCAGTATAGCATACAGGTGCAAATTTGCAAGCGGCGGAAAAGTCGTGCACGCATCCGTGCGGCAGGCGGCAGCCGGGAGGTCGTCAATAAGCGTGGGTGCAGATACACGCTTTACAATCTGCATACAGGGAGGAATACCGATGTCAACTCAGAAAACATCCGCCTATCAGCTGAACCAGTGGGTCAAAAGCGACCGGATTCTCATGGAGGAATTCAACGAGGACAACCGGATTATTGACGCAGCGTTGTCATCCATCAGCGCCGCGGCAGGCAACTGCCGCATCGCCATCGGAAGCTATGTGGGAACCGGGCTTTGCGGGGAAAGCAACCCCTGTTCCCTGACCTTCGACTTCCAGCCACTGATGGTGCTTCTGAACACCGGCGGCGCCAACTTCCAGAGCAACCTGCCCATCCAGTACATGATGACCCGTCCCCAGACCACCTTCTGCTACTCCTTTACCGAAACGGGTAAAGTCGCCTGGTCGGAAAACGGCGTGACGTGGCACAACGACACGGCAAAGAACCAGCTGAACGACGCCGACCGCATCTATTATTACATCGCCATCGGAAAATAAGCGGGAGGTGCTACAAGGTGCTGCCCGATTACTTCTATCACCTGAGAACATGGAAACGGCAGTACGCACCGCAGCAGCCGGAGGACGAATGGCATCCGCTGTTCGTGGAAGCCCTGCAACGAGAAAGCCTCATCGAATATCTGCTGGATGTTCTTCTGTACGGCACAGCTGAAGAAAAGAAGGCTCTGGTTGCCGAGCAAAGAAAAGAGGTGATGAGACTTAAACAGCGATTTGCAGAACACCCAGCCGGGCATGACCGTGGAAGAAGTCAGGGGAAGTCTGGACTTGACCGATAACGGAGCTATCCGAAACAGCATACGGAACTGCCTGACCGTGTTTCAGAACGACCCGCATCTGCAAGGAGCAATCCGCTACAACATTCTGACGGAGCGGATTGATATTGTAAAGCCCCTATGATTGTTTCCTATTAGAAACGCTGTAAATACAAGGCTTTTCGGAGCCTACGAACCACAAAAAATAATATTTGATCTATCACATTACACAAAAAGCCGTCCGGCGTTTGATATGCTCCCCCTATGAGAGACAGTGAAAAACAACACTGCCGAACATAGGGGGAGTAATTATATGCGAAAGCAGA
>CAKUBJ010000020.1 GCA_934636905.1 uncultured Dysosmobacter sp.
TGCCGCCGCTTTGCGGCGGTTGCGCTCCGAAACGCGCCTGCGGGCGCAGTCCCGCGCACACCCTTCCTTACCGCCGCAGAAAACTCACCACTTTATCGACAGTCTCAGCGCCGGAGCAGTGGCTCCGGCGCTCTGTTTGTCAATATGGCGGCAAATTTTTTTCCGGCCATGGGGAAGCGCGTAGGCGGAACCCCTGAAAAGAATAGCCTGCGCTGATTTCCCACTTGGCAGCAGACGAAAAATGTGATATGCTGTCTTTCAGGAAAGAACAAAGGAAAGAAGGACTGTATGATGACGTATACATTTCAGCCCCGGGGAGTCTGCTCCCGCGCCATGTCCGTAGAAGTGGACGATGAGGGGATCATCCGGAAGCTTCAGGTTCTGGGCGGCTGCAACGGGAACCTTCAGGGCATTTCCCGGCTGGTGGAGGGCATGAAGGCGGAGGACGCCATTGCCCGGCTGAAGGGAATTGACTGCGGCGGCAAGGGCACCTCCTGCCCGGATCAGTTTGCCAGAGGCCTGGAAAAAGCCATGGCCGAAAAGACGAAACAGTAAACGGAATTTTGTCCGGATACAGGATTCCCGGGGCGGTACACCGCCCCGGGAATTTTTAAGATTTTCATCGACCGGAAATCCTGCACAACGGGAAGGAAGATAGTTACGAAAGAAACCCAGGAAGGGTGTCTTTCGTTTTGAATCATAAGTTTTCTGCACTTGGAAAGTGCAGAAAACTTGCCTCAGCGGGGCGAAAAGAATTTTTCGGCACGCTGAGGATTCCCGGGGCGGTACACCGCCCCGGGAATTTTTAGGCCTCCACCGACCGGAAATTCGTATCTTCCGCCGCCTCACTGCGGGAAAGCATCGCCGTCCTGCGGAGGGGTGCCGGGGGCAGGATCGCCCTGCGGCGGGCTACCGGCGGCGTCCTCCCGGGCCTGACGGAGGTAGTCATGATCCGCTGTCTTCCGGCTGGGGACAAAACTCTGGGCAGGGGTGCGCTTCCGGCCCTTGCTGCGGGCGTAGAAAAAGCCGCTGACGGAGAATACCACCGCCCCCACGAAGTTCACCAGAAGATCCTTCATGGTGTCGATGAGGCCGATGTCCAGATACCCGCCCATGCCGAGGCTTTCTCCGTTGATGACCACGTCATGAATGCCCTTGATCGCCACGACCTTGTTGCTGTGGGTGGGATCCAGACTGGCGGAGTAGATGGCGTTGATTACGGTGTCCCGCTGCATATCCGAGTGGAAGAACCAGTCCATGCCGAACTCGAAGAACTCCCACAGCACGCCGATGGTCATGGAAAAGCAGAAGGCCACCAGCGCCAGAAAGAAGGGGGAGAGGTCGAAGGTGAGGTTTTCGTTGTCATTCAGCAGCAGCACCATGGAAAAGCCCACGGCGGCGGCAAGGAAGCCGTTGATGGTGTGGAGCATGGTGTCCCAGTTGGGGACGTTGACATAGAACGCGTTGACCTCTCCCAGAATCTCCGCCGCGAAAATAAAGCAGAGAATGGTGATTTCCAGCGGCGGCGGCAGTTCAATGCGCAGCCGCACCTGCACCCAGCTGGGGAGATACAGCAGGGCAATGGTCAGCACGCAGAAGAACGCACCCTCATAGTTGTGCAGGAAAATCTGCCGCACCAGCGCCACCACCACCAGCGCCCGCAGGATATAGAAGACGATAAAGGAACTTTTATGCTCCCGCAGTTCTTTATCCATGGCCTGCCGGATGGTTTTCTTCCGCCAGCCTCGCTCCCGTTTTTCCTTTTTCACAAATGCACCTCTTTCTTTCCGGAGGATTTCCCCGGAAGTTTCCTGTCCAGCATACCATAAATGCACCGGAGTGGCAAGCAAATCGGCCGGAAACCGTTATGGCGACCTTTGATGTCACCGGATTTGCGGATTTTTCGACAACAGGGAAGCGGTGCGGCGAGAAGCCGGGGAGACAGCAGCGGGATCTGCGGCGCCCAATGCCCGGCAGCGCACGGAGATCCGCAGGAAATAAAGAGCACAGGCATTTCCCGGTCAAAACCGGGAAATGCCTGTGCGGAGACTGTCGATAAAGTGGTGAGTTTTCCGCGGCGGTAAGGAAGGGTGTGCGCGGGAAACCCAAGAAGGGTGTCCTGCGCCATTAAAATCTATAGTTTTCAGAACTTTATAAAGTTCTGAAAACTGACTCAGCGGGGCGAAAAGACTTTTTCGACACGCTGAGCACAGGCATTTCCCGACCAAAACCGGGAAATGCCTGCGCGTGGATTCACTTTACCGGAGAAGCGGGGAAAGCCGCTTCAAAGAGGCGACTCTTATTTCCCACTGGCGCCGTAGTTGCTCAGCACCCGGGCGGAGGGGTCGTTGACGTCGCAGCCCTTCCAGCTTCTGTTGGGCATCCAGAAATCCTTCACCATGGGCGCCTGACCGGGGTAGTACTTCTCAAAAATCTCCCGGTACAGCAGGGATTCCTTGGTAAACGGACGGGCGAAGTCGTATGTTTTCCGCTTTTCCTCAAATTCCGCGTCGGTGTACTTCGTTTCGGCGTATTCCTTGAGATCGTCCACCATGGAGTGCCCCACGGCGTCGGAGAAGGCCGCCTTCTGCCGCCACAGAATGTCCTCCGGCAGCAGGTGATCCTTTTCAAAGGCATGGCGCAGGAGATACTTGCCCATGCCGTAGGTGTTGACCTTCATGGCCGGGTCGATACTCATGACGTACTTCACAAAGTCCAGATCCCCGAAGGGCACCCGGGCTTCCAGAGAGTTGGAGGAGATGCACCGGTCGGCACGGAGCACGTCGTACATATAAAGTTCATCCACCCGCTTTTTGGCCTCCTGCTGGAAGGCTTCCGGGGAGGGGGCGAAGTCAGTGTACTTGTAGCCGAACAGTTCATCGCTGATTTCGCCGGTGAGCAGCACCCGGATGTCCGTCTGCTCGTGGATGGCCTTGCAGCAGAGGTACATCCCCATGCTGGCCCGGATGGTGGTGATGTCGTAGGTGCCCAGCAGGGAGATGACCTCCTCCAGCGTGTCCAGCACCTGCTGACGGGTCATATATACCTCGGTGTGGTCGGCACCGATGTAGTCCGCCACCTCCCGGGCGTACTTCAGGTCGATGGCGTCCTTGTCCATGCCGATGGCGAAGGTACGGATTTTCTTCCCCAGCACCAGTGCGCTGATGGCGCACACCAGAGAGGAATCCAGCCCACCGGAGAGCAGGAAGCCCAGAGGGGCGTCGGCGTCCAGCCGCTTGTCCACGCCGGCAATCAGCTTGTTGCGGATGGTGTGGCAGACGGTTTCCAGATCGTCATGGCGATACTCCGTGACGGTAGTGAGATCTGCGTAGCGGACGAACTTGCCGCCGGCATAGTAGTGCCCCGGCGGGAAGGGGCAGACCTCATGACACAGGCCGATGAGGTTCTTGGCCTCGCTGGCAAACACAATGCTGCCGTCCTCCAGATACCCGTAGAACAGGGGGCGGATGCCGATGGGATCCCGGGCGGCGATGAGGGAATCCGTCTTGTGGTCGTAAATAATCATGGCGAACTCGGCATCCAGCCTGGCAAACATCCCCAGACCGTACTCCCGGTACAGGGGCAGGATGATCTCGCAGTCGCTGCCGCTCTTGAAGGAATAGCCCTTTTCCGTCAGCTGCCGCTTCAGGGGGCGGAAGCCGTACAGCTCGCCGTTGCATACCACCATGTCGCCGTCCAGCTCGAAGGGCTGCATCCCCTCCTCCGTCAGTCCCATGATGGCCAGCCGGTGGAAGCACAGCCAGCCGGAACCGGTGTCCATGATCCGGGACATGTCGGGGCCGCGGGAAATGGTGCGGTCGAAGTATTCCCGAATCTCACTCCTGTCCAGCTTCTTGGTGGAAAATCCCATGATTGCGCACATAAAAAAGCACCTCCGGATAAAATAAAAGCAGCGAACGATCCTAAAATTTTAGGACGAATCGCTGCTGCATCCGTGGTGCCACCTAACTTGCTGATTGAAAAACCAGCCCCTTTGCGGGGTTCCAACAAACCCCTGTGCGCTAACGCCGCACGCCGCGTCTTTCCTACTGGGCTTCCGCCGTTCAGATTGCTGCTCCCGAGTGTTATTCCCGCCGCCCCGTTGTACCGGGCTTCCACTGTCCCCGGCTCGCTGTGACCGTGTGGCCACGGTACTTGTCTCGATCCACGCATTTTCCCTATGACCGGAGCATTGGCGCGCTCCGGAATGAATGAAGTGATTATAGTTCCAATTTTTCCGGCCGTCAAGGGTGCAAATACAAAAAAGAACAGGCGGAATTTTCAAAAAGATTCGTGGGTTTTGACGGATACATTCCGGATGTGACCGGAGAAAGGCGGCAGGGGGACCTCCTGCTTGACAATCCCCGGAAAGTGTGTCATCCTGTAGAAAAACGAAACAGGGAGGTCTTTTTATGAAAAAAATCGGCTGGATCGGCGTGGGCATCATGGGAAAGGGCATGGTGCGCAACCTGATGAAGCACGGCTTTGAGGTTCACATTTATGCCCGGCACCCGGAGAAGGTGGCGGATGTGGTGTCGGAGGGCGCCGTAAGCCATGGGAGCATTGCGGACTGCGTAAAGGCTGTTGACACGGTCATCACCATGGTGGGCTTCCCGCAGGATGTGGAGGAAGTCTATTTTACCCCCGGCAATATTCTGGACAGCGCCGCCCCGGGCACGGTGCTCATTGACATGACCACCACCAGCCCCACGCTGGCAAAGCGGATTGCCCAGGAGGGCGCCGCCCGGGGACTGCGGGTGCTGGATGCCCCCGTCACCGGCGGCGACAGCGGCGCCAGAGCCGGCACCCTGTCCATTCTGGTGGGCGGAGACAAGGCGGTTTTTGACGACTGCCTGCCCGTTTTTCAGGCCATGGGCACCAACATCACCTGGTTCGGCCCTGCCGGCTGCGGCCAGCACGCCAAGATGGCCAACCAGATCATGATTGCCGGCACCCTCTCCGGCGTCTGCGAGGCGCTGGCCTATGCCCGGGCGGAGGGGCTGGACGAGAACACCCTGCTGGGTGCCGTGGCCACCGGCGCCGCCGGCAGCCGTCAGCTGGACTTTCAGGGAAAGAAGATTCTGGAGGGCGACTTCGCCCCCGGCTTCTTCATGAAGCATTTCGTCAAGGACATGAAGCTGGCGGCGGAGGAAGCGGAGGCTGCCGGACTGGAACTGAACGTGCTGCATCAGGCACTGGCCAACTGTCAGGAACTGGTGCAGGAGGGCTGCGGCGATCTGGGTACCCAGGCGCTGATCAAATTCTACGAAAAGTAAGTTTGGGCAGAAGAAATAACCGCAGAAAACCGGCCGATGATTTCATCGGCCGGTTTTTATCATAAATCAGAGCGGGCATCAGAATGACCGGAGAACATGAAGGCGGTGCTTTGCACCGCCTTGAGACTGTCGATAAACTCGAAAAATGTGAGCGATGGGAAGGAAGATAGTTACGAAAGAAACCCAGGAAGGGTGTCTTTCGTTTTGAATCATAAGTTTTTTTGCACTTTTCAAGTGCGGAAAAACTTGCCTCAGCGTGTTGAAAAGACTTTTTCAACACGCTGAAGGCGGTGCTTTGCACCGCCTTCTCCTGCTTTACGGACATACGGCTCCGCCGCTTATATCTGCCGGCGGAACAGGCCATGCCGGGTGCAGTACCACAGCAGGGTGCCGTGGGACAGGCAGGGCAGGCGGAACTCCGGCCCCCACTCCGGATACAGCTTTTTGACCGTCAGCGTGTCGTCTGCCAGCAGCGCCGCAAAGGAGACATAGTGCTCCCGGTGCATTTCGTGGGTTCCGGTGATATACCATGAGCCGTCGCTGAGAACCGCCTCCAGCCGCTCCTTCTCCGGCGCTTCCCGGGCTTCCAGCGGCGGGAGGGGTTTCCCACAGCAGCTTACGGTGCCGCCGTCCATGGAAAACAGCAGGGTGCCGCAGTCCGGACAGACATAGAAGCGCATTCGTTTCAGGTTTCCGTTGGTCATTTCCTTTTCCTCCAGATCTCCCCGGAGAAGGGCGCCGGTATCCGCGCCCAGTGCCTCCGAAAGTGCGGGGAGGAGAGAAATATCCGGCGCACCCCGGCCCCGTTCCCATTTGGAAACCGCTTTGTCGCTGATGCCTACGGCCTCCGCCAGCTGAAGCTGGGTCATGTGATGCCGCTGCCGCAGGGCGCGAATCAGCGCCCCTGTTTTTTCCTGATTCATGCTCATACCTCCCTTCTGCGTCTGATTCTACGCCGGTTCCGCCGGAAAACACAAGGAACGCTCCGCAGAGTCAGAGGGAGGGGAGCAGATGCTGCACCTCCTCCCGGATTTCCGGGAAGGGGCGGACAGGGGCAGGGGGGACGGAATGCGTTCCCAGCAGCTTCTCCAGCCAGACCATATGGTACCAGCGGTCAAATTTGCAGCCGCACTGGGTGAACTGCCCCACCGTCCGGAAGCCCAGATGGGTGTGGAAGTCCAGACTGTTGTGGGTCAGATAGTCGTCGTCCTCTTCGGGGACGGCGACACAGGCGTTCAGGTTCAGGATGCCCTGCTGCCGCAGAATGGTTTCCAGCGCGTGGTACAGCCGTCTGCCCAGCCCCTGATGGCGGCAGTCACGGGCAAGGTAGATGGAGGCCTCCGCCGTCCAGCCGTAGGCGGGGCGGGAATGGAACGGCCCCGCATAGGCATAGCCCACCATGACGCCGTCCTCCACGGCAACCAGATAGGGGTACTTTTTCAGGGTGTTCCGGATGCGCGCCGCAAATTCCTCCGGTGTGGGCACCTCGTACTCAAAGGTGATGGCGGTGTGCCGGACATAGTAAGCGTAAATATCCAGCAGCGCCGGAGCATCCTCCGGCGCTGCGATGCGAATGGAAATTTCAGACATGGCGGTACTTCCAGACAGCGTGGATTATTTTTCCAGAATGTGGACGTTGAGATGGTCATAAGTCATTTCAACGCCGTGCTTTGCAAAAGTGTCCCGCAGGTTTTCGTTGACTGCGTGATAGAGCGGCCAGTAATCCTCCGCGGCGCACCAGCAGTAGATGGTGTACTCAATGGCGCTGGCGCCGTAATTGGTGAGGTGCACCGTCGGCGCCGGCTCCGTCAGAACCCCCGGCGCGGCATCCACCGCTTCCATGCAGGCGGCCATAACCGCATCAGTGGGGGCGTCATAAGACGCGGTGACGGTGCGAACCACCCGGCGGCGTCCCAGCGTCGAGTAGTTGATGATTTTGGAGGAGGAAAGTTCCCGGTTGGGCATGAGAACCGTCTGCCCGTCAGGGGTTTCCAGCTTCGTGTGATTCAGGCCAATCTCCCGGACGGCGCCGGAGATGCCGTTGGATTCCACAAAATCCCCCGGGGCAAAGGGATGGGAGGAGAGAATCACCAGCCCTCCCGCCACGTTGCCCAGAATGTCCTCCGCCGCCAGCGTAACACCCAGGGTGAGGACGGACAGCAGCGCCGTCAGGGAGGAGGTATTCAGCCCCAATGCCTCGGCGGTGATGATGACGGTGAGAATATACAGCAGAGCCTTGATGCCGGTCAGCAGGAACTTCTGCAGCTTTGCGCTTACCTTCTGCATCCGGTTTACCAGACGGGTGACCGCTTTCATAATGAGCCGCACCGCAATCAGGCAGACCAGCAGGGTCATCAGGGCGGAGAGAACCTTCCCGAGGCTGTACCCGGCAACGGAGGCGCCCATCAGGCTGGAAACATCAGGCATAATGAAAACAACCCCTTTCCCTTACCGGCCGGCTTTGCGGTCGGCCTCGATGAGCCGCTTCAGTCCTTCCACCGCCACTTTCACGGAGGTGGTGGTGTCCTCGCTCATCTTCTGATCCAGACCGGCGGCCTCTCGTTCCTGATTCCACACCACATGGAAGCAGCTGCCGCAGCGGCAGCCCAGAGCGGCGGCCACCACAAACAGCGCGGCGGACTCCATCTCGCTGGCCTTGACACCCAGCCGCTTCCAGCTTTCCCATTTGGCCTTCAGTTCATAGCTGACGGGGGAGGCATCGGGGCTGTGCTGGCCGTAGAAGCTGTCCTTGCACTGCACCACGCCGGTGTGGAGGGGATAGCCCAGAGCCTTGGTAGCGTCTACCAGCGCGTTGGTGATCTCCCAGTCCGCCACGGCGGGGAACTCGATGGGGGCGTATTCCAGACTGGTGTGTTCAAACCGGATGGCGCCGGTGGCCACCACAATGTCCCCGGACTGGACATTCAGGTCGATGCCGCCGCAGGTACCGGTGCGGATGAAGGTATCCGCGCCGCACTTGTGCAGCTCCTCCATGGCAATGGAGGCGGAGGGGCCGCCGATGCCGGTGGAGCAGGCCGTGACCTTTTCCCCCAGCAGCGTACCGGTCCAGACGTTGAACTCCCGATTATACGCCACCTGATGGGCGTCGTCAAACAGCGCAGCGATGGCAGGCACCCGGCCGGGATCTCCGGGGAGGATGCAGTAACGTCCCACGTCGCCGTCGGTGCAGTGAATATGAAATTGCTTTTCCAGCTTTTGCATGGCAATCACCATTCCTTTCCCCTGTAGTATAGCAACGGAGCGCCTGTTTGTAAAGGCTGGCGGGGATCTTCCCGGCTGGTGGAAGTGACGGAAAAACGGCAGTTATCTGCCGGCACGTTAAGGAGTTGTTGGGAAATACGACAAAAGTTTACGCAAAAATGAACAAAGCTTGCGCCTTGTTAAATGATAGATTATAATGAAAGCTGCTGTGTGAAAAATATGGCAAAGACGGAAGAAACAGAAGGAGAGGATAAGATCCATGCTGGACAAGCGCTATTTTCAGACTACCAACGAGATCATCAGCCGGTATCCGCTGGAAGAAAAGTCCCTGATCCCCATTATTCAGGACATTCAGGCGGCCTACCGCTATCTTCCGCCGGATCTGCTGGACTATGTGGCCAAAAAGATCGGCATCACGGAAACCAAAGCCTTCAGCGTTGCGAGCTTCTATGAGAATTTTTCCTTTGAGCAGAAGGGCAGGTACGTCCTGAAGGTCTGTGACGGGACGGCGTGCCATGTCCGCAAATCCACGCCGGTGCTGGAATACCTGCGTCAGGAACTGGGACTCAGCGAAACGAAGCAGACCACCGACGACCTCCTCTTTACGGTGGAGGTGGTGTCCTGTCTGGGAGCCTGCGGACTGGCTCCGGCCATGATGGTCAACGAGCAGGTGCACCCCAAAATGACGCCGGAAAAGGCGGAGGAGCTGCTGAAGACCCTCCGGAAAGAGGCAGAGGAGGAACAGCATGACGAGAATTGAAAACCGTTTTCAGCTTAAGCAGGTGCGGGCGGAGTGTCAGGAGGCTCTGAAGCAGGAGCAGTGCCGCATTCTCATCTGCGGCGGCACCGGCTGCCTTGCCGGCGGCTCCGCCAGACTGTATGAGCGCATGAAGGAACTGGCGGCCGGGCAGGCGGACGTAAAGGTGGAAATCGGCCCTGAAATCGCCCATCCCGAAACCCCGGGGCAGATCGGCGTCCACAAAAGCGGCTGCCACGGCTTCTGCGAAATGGGCCCCCTGATGCGGATTGAGCCTTACGGCTACCTCTACCTGAAGGTGCAGGAGAGCGACTGTGAGGAGATTTTTGAAAAGACCGTCCTGAAGGGGCACCGGGTGGAGCGGCTCATGTATCATCAGGGGGAGAAGGTCTATCCCTCTGAGGAGGAGATCCCCTTCTATGCCAAACAGACCCGTCTGGTGCTGAAGAACTGCGGCCATATCGACGCCGAGTGCATTGAGGCCGCGCTGGCGGCCGGTGCCTACGAGGGCTTTGAAAAGGCGTTGTTTGAAATGACGCCCAAGGCGGTGATCCAGACCGTGACGGATTCCCGGCTCCGGGGCCGGGGCGGCGCAGGCTTCCCGGCGGGGAAGAAGTGGAGCCAGGTGGCTGCCCAGAAGGAGCCGGTGCGCTATGTGGTCTGCAACGGCGACGAGGGCGACCCCGGTGCGTTTATGGATCGCAGCGTCATGGAAGGCGACCCCCACCGGATGATCGAGGGCATGATGATCGCGGCCTACGCCGTGGACGCCCGGGAGGGCTACATCTATGTCCGCGCCGAGTATCCCCTTGCCATTGAGCGGCTGAAGCTGGCCATTGCCCAGGCGGAGGAGGCCGGACTGCTGGGTGACCATATTCTGGGAACGGAGTTCAGCTTCCATCTGCATATCAACCGGGGCGCCGGCGCCTTCGTCTGCGGCGAGGGCAGCGCCCTGACCGCCTCCATCGAGGGCAAGCGGGGAATGCCCCGGGTCAAGCCCCCCCGCACCGTGGAGCACGGCCTGTGGGAAAAGCCCACGGTGCTCAACAACGTGGAAACCTACGCCAATGTGCCCATGATTATCCTGCGGGGGGCGGAGTGGTACCGCGGCATCGGCACACCGGAAAGCCCCGGCACCAAGGCCTTCGCCCTGACCGGCAACGTGTGCAACACCGGCCTGATTGAGGTGCCCATGGGCACGCCCCTGCGGGATATCGTGTTTGACGTGGGCGGCGGCATTCCCAACGGCAAGAAATTCAAGGCCGTGCAGATCGGCGGCCCCTCCGGCGGCTGCCTGTCGGAAAAGGATCTGGATCGCCACATGGACTTTGACTCCCTCACCAGAATCGGTGCCATGATCGGCTCCGGCGGCATGGTGGTCATGGACGAGGATACCTGCATGGTTGAGGTGGCGCGCTTCTTCATGAGTTTCACCCAGCGGGAGAGCTGCGGCAAGTGCGTCCCCTGCCGGGAGGGCACCCAGCGGATGCTGGAGATTCTGGAGCGCATCGTAGCGGGGCAGGGCACCATGGAGGATCTGGACACCCTGCGGGATCTGGCGGACATGATTGAAAATACCGCCCTCTGCGGTCTGGGCAAGAGCGCCCCAAAGCCGGTGATCAGCACCCTCAACGCCTTCCGGGACGAGTACATTGCCCATATCCGCGACCGCCGCTGCCCTGCGGGGGTCTGCTCCAAACTGCGGGTTTACAAAATCGACCCCGCCAAATGCAAGGGGTGCTCCAAGTGCGCCCGGAACTGCCCGGTGTCGGCCATCCACGGCGTTGTGAAGTCGCCCTATACCATTGACCAGGACGTCTGCATCCGCTGCGGCGGCTGCGTGGAGCAGTGTGCCTTCGGCGCGGTCACTGTTGAGAAGTAAGGAGGATGCCGCCATGGGATTTATGACCATTGACGGTCAGCGGGTGGAGTTTACCAACGAACCCAACGTCCTGACCGTGATCCGCAATGCGGAGATTGATATTCCGACCCTGTGCTACCATTCCGAACTGTCCATCTACGGCGCCTGCCGGCTGTGCACCGTGGAGGACGACCGGGGCAAGACCTTTGCCTCCTGTGCGGAGCCGCCCCGGGACGGCATGGTGATCTACACCAACACCCCCCGGCTCATGCGCTACCGCCGCACCATTCTGGAACTGCTGCTGGCCGCCCACGACCGTGACTGCACCACCTGCGTCAAAAGCGGCGAGTGCCATCTGCTGGAACTGGCCCACCGCATGGGCGTGGATCGGATCCGGTTCAAGAACCGGGAAGCCAGATACCCCATTGACGACAGTTCCCCCTCCATTGTCCGCAACCCCAACAAGTGCATCCTCTGCGGCGACTGCGTCCGGATGTGCGACAATGTGCAGGCGGTGAACGTCATCGACTTTGCCTACCGGGGCACCAGCACACTGGTGACGCCTGCCTTCAACAAGACCCTCGCCCAGACCAACTGCGTCAACTGCGGCCAGTGCCGCACGGTCTGCCCCACCGGCGCCATCAGCATCCGCACCAACATCGACGAGGTGTGGGACGCTCTGGCGGATCCGGACACCATCGTGGTGGCACAGGTGGCACCGGCAGTCCGGGTGGCGCTGGGGGATCGCTTCGGAATGCCCAAGGGCGAAAACGTCATGGGCAAGCTGGTCAACGCCCTGCACCGGCTGGGCTTTGCGGAGGTGTACGACACCACCTACGGCGCGGATCTCACCGTCATTGAAGAGGCGGAGGAACTGCTGGCTCATATTTCCGGCGGGAAGAAGGGGCCGCTGTTCACCTCCTGCTGCCCGGCGTGGGTGAAGTTCTGCGAAACCCGGTATCCGGAACTGGCAGGCAATATCTCCACCTGCCGATCCCCCCAGCAGATGTTCGGCGCGGTAATCCGGGAGTATTACCGCAGCCCGGAAATCAACCGGGGCAAGAAGCTGCTGTCGGTTTCCATCATGCCCTGCACCGCCAAGAAGGAGGAGATCCTCCGGCCGGAGTCCAGAACCAACGGCCGGCAGGACGTGGACTACGTCCTGACCACCACCGAGGTGGCCGCCATGATCCGCAAATCCGGCATCCGCTTTGAGAATATCGAAGGGGAGTCCACCGATATGCCCTTTGGCATCGGTTCCGGCGGCGGCGTGATTTTCGGGGTCACCGGCGGCGTGACGGAGGCGGTGCTGCGCCGGATTCAGAAGGGGCACAGCCGCACCGACATGGACAGAATCCGCACCAGCGGCGTCCGGGGAGACGAGGGCATCAAGGAACTGGTGTTTGACTACATGGGCCGGGAGATCCGGGCCGCCGTGGTCAACGGCCTTGGCAATGCCGACAAACTCATCAAACGCATCCGCAGCGGCGAGGTGGAATATGACTTTGTGGAAGTCATGGCCTGCCGCAGAGGCTGCATCATGGGCGGCGGTCAGCCGGTGGGCGCCGGCCCCCGGACCCGGAAGGCCCGGGCCAAGGGGCTGTATGATACCGACGTGGCAACCCAGATCAAGAAGTCCAACGAGAACCCCATGGTTCTCTCCCTGTATGAGGGGCTGCTGAAGGGCAAGACCCATCAGCTGCTGCACCGCAATTTTGACGGCGCAGACGACTGAGGGCGGGGGTTCCCGGCAGCGGCGTTTTGGTGTAATACAATGTCGTAATGCAACGAGGGCGATGCACATTCTGTGCATCGCCCTCGTACTTTTTCAGTAAAACGGAGGATCTTACGCGGCAGTAAGGAAGGGTGTGTGCGGGAAACCCAAGAGGGGTTTCCTGCACGGTTGAAATCAGCGGTATTCAGAACTTTTTGAAGTTCTGAATACAAACTCGGCGGGGAGAAAAGACTTTTTCGACACGCAGAGAGCGATGCACAGAATGTGCATCGCCCTCTGCATAAGTCCGCCCGTTTAACGGCATCACTTTTTACGCACCTGTTCCGGCACCGGCAATGTGCCTTGCAATGCCCGGCTTCCTGCGGCGTTGCTCCATTCGAAAACGGCGTACCTTTAGGACTTCGGGGCAAGGCGCCCCGGGACTCAGGCATTTCCGCAAAGCAGTTCCAGTTCCTCCGCCAGAAGCCGCATGGCTTCGTTCAGGCAGCTCTGCATGGACTGGGGCGGGCCGGCTGCAATCCGGATGCTGCACCGCTGCGCCGGCAGCAGAATTTTTACGGCGTCGCTGGCGCCGATGGCCGATGCCATGGCAGGCGTGACCTCCCCCAGAAGGCCGTTTGCCATGAGGATTCCCACCGGCCCCAGAATGGCCTGCACCCGAGGCGCATTGTAAATCACGGCATTTTCCCCGGTGGCACCGTCATCGGCATCCCCCTTGAGCATGGCGGCAGTGGCCATTGCGTTGGTGCCCAGCGCCCGAATTGCAACCTGGGGAAATTCGGCTTTGATCCGCTGGGTAATGGCGCGGCCCATGCCGCCGCCCTGCCCGTCGATGACCGCCACACGGATTTTTTTCTCCCGCATTTTCTGTATGCCTCCCATATGATGCTGCTTTTCAAATCTCATTTTATCCTGCCTCCGGGTTTCCGTCAATGCCTTTTCCTGCTTCCGATGCAGCCGGCCTGCCCAGCGGGAGATTCCTCTTGACTTTTCCGGACAGACTGCTATAATGAAACTAACTAATATTAGTTAGCTGGCGGTGGAGATGAAACAGGAAGACACAAAGCAGAGGATTCTCAACAAGGCGCTGGAACTGTTTGCCGCAAAGGGCTATGATTCCGTCAGCGTCGGGGAAATTGCCGGGGCGGTGGGCATCAAGGCCCCCTCCCTCTACAATCACTTTTCCGGAAAGCAGGCCATTTTTGACGCCATTGTGGAGTCCACGGCGGCGCAGTATGAGGCGGACACCGGGAAGATCGACATCCATGTGGAGAATGCCGCCCGGGATGTCCCGGTTTTCGCGGAGATTACGGCGGAGGGGCTGTTTGAAAAGGTGCGGCAGATTTTTGAATACTCCCTCCACAACCAATGCATCCGCCGCTTCCGGCGGATGATGACCATGGAGCAGTTCCGCTCACCGGAACTGGCCGCCCTGTATTCCGAACGCTATGTGGATCGGGTGCTGGCCTACCATGCCGGCGTTTTCCGCGCCCTGATGGCATCCGGGGAGATCCGGCCGCAGGATCCCGATACGCTGGCCATGATGTATACGGCGCCGGTACTGACGCTTATTGCAGTGTGCGACCGCCAGCCGGAGCGGGAAGGGGAGTGCCTGGAAAAACTCAGAAAGCATGTGACCCTGTTCTTTCAGATGGTGCACGGCGGCGGAGCCTGACGGATGCCCAGGCGTTTCGGACTGCATGGGCAAAGCGCCCGGAAACGGCTGCATCCTCCTGCACCGGCGCGAAAACAGACAATCGCATATATTTTCAGCGTGTCGAAAAAGCCTTTTCGCCCCGCTGAGCAAGTTTTCAGAACTTTACAAAAGTTCTGAAAACTGCAAATTTTAATGGCGCAGGACACCCTTTTTGGGTTTTCCGCGCACACCCTTCCTTACCGTTGCAGAAAACTTACCACTTTATCGACAGTCTCATTTTTTAAGGAGTATTGTTTGAAGCTGAATCGTTTATTACCGGAGCGTGTGGCCTGACCGGGAGGTCTGGCAAATGTAACTGCACGCCATGCCTCCCGGCGGATATGGAATCATATCTTCAGGAGGTAACACCATGAATCGGGAAAACAAACGGAAAACCTTTGAAAAAGGATACTATAAGACCCACGCCTGCCATGACAGCTTTACCTGCAAGGTCTGCGGCAGGCTGGTAACGCCCCAGGGAGCAGGCAGCGACCACCGCAATCACTGCCCCAACTGCCTTTCCAGTCTCCATGTGGACATCGAGCCAGGCGACCGGGAAAGCGGCTGCGGCGGCATTATGGAGCCAGTGGCGGTCTGGGTGCGCAAAGGCGGCGAGTGGGCCATTATCCACCGCTGCAGGCGCTGCGGCGCCCTCAGTTCCAACCGGGTGGCGGCGGACGACAATCCCATGAAACTCATGAGCATTGCCATGAAGCCCCTGTGCCAGCCGCCCTTCCCGCTGGAGAGGATTGAGGAAATGACCGCCCTGATGGGCGGCAGCGGAAGGATGCAATAGCGGATAAATACGCAGCCGCAGAGCCTTACAGGGTCTGCGGCTGCGTCTGTCAAAGGTTGGAAAAGTCCCCACAGCGGAAAAGCAGAGACTGTCGATAAAGTGGTGAGTTTTCCGCGGCGGTAAGGAAGGGTGTGCGCGGGAAACCCAAGAAGGGTGTCCTGCGCCATTAAAATCTATAGTTTTCAGAACTTTATAAAGTTCTGAAAACTGACTCAGCGGGGCGAAAAGACTTTTTCGACACGCTGGCAGCCCGAAGGCTTATGCCTTCGGGCTGTGTGATTTGATGGAGTGACCGGCGCCTCCGTTTACCGTTCCCGCCGGGACAGAGCCATCAGCAGGCCTCCCAGCAGGATGGCGAAGTCCGCCAGATTCCAGACGTAGCGCCCCAGCTTCGGCACCTTGGGGAACTGCACATAGTCATAGACCCGCTTGTGGCGCAGCCGCTCCCACAGGTTGCTGAGGCCGCCGCCCAGCGCCAGCCCCGCGCCGACGGGGCTGCGGTGCCGGAAAATCCACACCAGCGGCAGTATGAGAATGGACAATGCCGCAACCAGTCTCCGCTTCAGCGGCAGGCTGAAGGCCGCACCGTCGTTCCACAGGGCCGTCAGGCGGATGCGCTCCTTCCAGACGGAAGCGTCTCTCCGACCGGCGCGGTTCAGGAACCACCGCAGGGCGGTGCAGGCGGCCAGTACAACTGCCGCAATGAACAGGGTCAGCATGAACCGCCCTCCTTTGCTTTCTTCATGGCGGCCCGCACCGCGCCGTTTTTCCCGTTTTTCTGATTGTTCTGCCGCACCGCGTCCCCAATCTGCTTCCGTACCTCCGCCATTTCCTCATGAAAGGCGGAAGCCGACAGCCGCAGGGCGCCGTGGCCTAAGATAATCACCTGCTCCGGCCCGTCGGAGGTGGCCACCCGCACCCGGTGCTGCCGCCCGATTTCGTAGGTAGCCCGTTCGATGTAGGCGTCCGCCGTCTCCGCTTCCTTGGTGTAGACGATGGTGATGTTGTGGTATTTTTCCACGCTGCCAAGGCCGCCTTTGACCTTGTAGGCGTCAAAAACCAGAATCACCCGGCACTTCCGGTACCCCTGATAGTCGCACAGCAGGTCGCACAGCTTTTTCCGGGCGGCGTCCAGATGCTCCGCCGCCAGCTTTTTCAGTTCGTCCCACGCGAAGATGATGTTGTAGCCGTCCACCAGCAGATAATCCTCGCCGGAGAAGGCCTTTTTCAGTTCCCGGCGGGCTTCCGGGGTATCGTCTGCCGCCGGACGGCGGGGGGCTTTCGGCGGGGTGAAGGCCTGCCGCTTCACGGCACCGTAGGTGCGCTCAAAAATGGCCTGCAATTCCTTGTCCTCTGCGGCGGTTCCGGCGTAGGTGCTGCTTTCCCGACGGCGGGGGAGGGGGGATTCCGGCTCGGCTGCCGTCCCCTCCGGCCGCCAGCCGCTGTCTACCTGCGCGTGCTGCGGCACTTCGTTCCACGGCACAACCACACCGGCGCCGTGGGAGCAGAACACGGAATCCGCCGTGTTTTCCACGTCCCGCTCCGGGTCGTAGCCCATGGCTTCCACGACTTTTTCCGGCTCCGTGCAGGGAAAATACCCCGCCGGGACGCAGGACAGCCGCCCCCGTCCCCGGGTGTAAACCGCCACGTCCCGGGCGTAGTCCCGAAGCCCCGCCACCGGCGCCGTGCCGGTAAGGAGGGTTCCTTCCCCGGCGGTTTCCGGCGGCTCCACTTTGCCGCCCATCTGCTGCAAATCCGTCATGGCCCGGCCTACCTGTTCGGCGGGCACCTCCAGCCGGAAGCGGTACCACGGCTCCAGCAGCACGCTCTCCGCCTGCATCAGCCCCTGCCGCACCGCCCGGTAGACGGCCTGACGGAAGTCGCCGCCCTCCGTGTGCTTTTCATGGGCGCGGCCGGCCAGCAGCGTGATTTTGATGTCGGTGATGGGGGAGCCTGTCAACACCCCCAGATGGGGCTTTTCCAGCAGATGGGTGAAAATCAGCCGCTGCCAGTTGAGATCCAGCTGGTCTGTAGAGCAGGCGGAGGCAAGGGTGATGCCGCTGCCTGGCTCCCCGGGTTCCAGCAGGAGATGCACCTCCGCGTAGTGCCGCAGAGGCTCAAAATGGCCGATGCCCTCCACGGTATTGGCGATGGTTTCCCGATAGCAGACGGCGCCGGTGCCGAACTGCACCTCCATTCCCAGCCGCTCCCGGATGAGCCGCTGCAAAATCTCCATCTGCACCTCGCCCATCAGCTGGGCGTGGATTTCGCCGTTGTTCCAGACGATGTGCAGCTGAGGGTCTTCCTCCTCCAGCTGCCGCAGCTTCTGCAGCGCCGTGTGGGGATCCGTGCCGTCCGTCAGCTCCACCCGATAGGTCAGCACCGGCTGCAGAATTGCCCCGGCCCAGTCCGGCTCCGCCCCCAGACCCTGCCCCGGGAAGGTGCGGCTCAGCCCGGTGACCGCCACCACGGCGCCGGCCTCCGCCGCCTCCGTCTGGCGGAATTTTGCCCCGGAGTAAAGCCGCAGCTGATCCGCCTTTTCCTGCCAGACGGTGCCGCCGTCCCGGCCGGAGATCAGATCCTTTGTGTGCAGGGTGCCGCCGGTGATTTTCATATGGGTCAGCCGGGCGCCCTGGGGATCCCGGGTGATTTTGAAAACCCGGGCGCCGAACTCCGCCGGGTACACCGGCTGAGGGGCATACCGCTCTACGCCGTCCAGCAGGGCGTCCACCCCCTCCAGCTTCAGGGCGGAGCCGAAAAAGCAGGGAAACAGCTTCCGCTCCGCAATCAGGCGGGAGAGCACCGCCTCCGGCAGCGCCCCCGTTTCCAGATACTGTTCCAGCGCCGCCTCATCGCAGACGGCAGCTTCCTCCGCCAGCGTCTCCGGATTGCCGAAGTCCACGCAGCCGCCGCTGAGTTTTTCCTTCAGATGCGCCAGCAGGGAAGCCCGGTTGGCTCCCGCCAGATCCATTTTGTTGATAAAGAGAAAGGTGGGCACCTGATACCGTTCCAGCAGATCCCACAGCGTCCGGGTGTGCCCCTGTACGCCGTCGGTGCCGGAGATCACCAGAATGGCACAGTCCAGCACCTGCAACGTCCGCTCCATCTCTGCGGAAAAGTCCACATGACCCGGCGTGTCCAGCAGGGTGATGCAGGCATCTCCCAGTTCCAGCACGGCCTGCTTGGAGAAGATGGTAATGCCCCGCTGGCGCTCCATGGCGTCCGTGTCCAGAAACGCGTCCTGATGATCTACCCGCCCCAGCCGCCGGATGGCGCCGGCACGGTACAGCAGCGCCTCCGAAAGGGTGGTTTTCCCGGCGTCCACATGGGCCAATATCCCTATACTGCAGTACTTCATACGATGAAATGCGCTTTCATAATAAACTGATAACCCTTTCTCTGCCGCTTAGCTGTTTGCAATTACAACCGGTCTTCCACCGTTTCCATAGCAGTGAGTGCCGGAGAACACCTCTTGAACAGCCACGCTGCCCTTGCTAATTGCCGGAAGCATTTATCTTGAAAAAGAACTTTTTTTCAGGTAATACCGAATGGCGGAATCCAGAATCGCGTTTTCCTCCGGGGTCAGTGACCAGTCAAAGCTGTCGCAGTTCTGCAGAACCCGTTCCCGGTGCTGAACCCCCACAATGGAGGAGGTCACAAACTCCTTCTGCACTGCCCAGTTGATGGCAATCTGCGCCAGCGGGACGCCGCCATGGGCATCGGAGATAATGTCCATCAGATCCACCAGCTTCATAATGCGGGAAAAGGCCGGCTCCCGGAAATGCTTGTAAAACCGGCTCCGGTTATCAGTGGGAGGGAACTTGGGACGCTTTCTGTAGGCGCCTGTGAGTATTCCGGCCCCCAGAGAGCCGTAGGTCATAACGCCCATCCCCTGCTCTGCGGCCCTGCGCATCTGGGGTTCGTTCCCCTGAAACACCATGGAGTACTGGGGCTGATATGCCTCAATGGGGCAGAAGCGGTTGGCCTCCTCAATCTGCTGGCGGTTGAAATTGGATACGCCTACATGGAGAATTTTCCCCTGCTGCTTCAGGGTTTTCAGGGCATCCATGGTTTCCTCCACCGGAACGGAGGCATCCGGCCAGTGAATCATGTACAGGTCGATATAGTCCGTCTGGAGATTCTGAAGAGAACGGTCACATTCCCGCAGAATGGTATCCGCCGCGCAGCTGCGGACATATTTCCCATCCACAAATTCCGTGCCGCATTTTGTGACAAGATACACGTCCTTCCGGATGCCCATGGCGCTGATTACCTTGCCTACATAGGCTTCCGCCATGCCGCCGTTGTAGGCAGGGGCGGTGTCAATGAAATTGATGCCGCTTTCCACCGCAGAGCGGATGGCGTCCAGCCGGGTTTCCTCCGAATTGTCATCCCAGCCGGCGCCCCCGATTCCCCAGGTGCCCAGAGCGATTTCCGAAACCATCATGTCCGTATTTCCAAATTTTGCGTAGCGCATGGCAGCCTCCTTGTGTTGCAGAGTTGTCGGTTTTTCGCGGGACTCGGCACAGGCATCAGAGTCTCCGGCAGTTTCGTCCGCGGAAATCCCGGGGCGGCGTTTTGCAAGCCGGTGCGGACTCAGAAGGATACTTCCGTTTTCCCGGCAGGCGTCCTTGCAAGCAGACGGCCTTCCCGATAGGAGTACAGGACGGGGGCGTTATTTTTCAGCGCTTCATAGTAATTGGGGGCATCCATCACCACGAAGCTGGCCGGATTTCCCTGCCGGATTCCGTACCGTTCTCCCAGATGCAATGTTCTGGCCGCGTTGGTGGTAACAAAGCGATAGCTGTTCATAAGGTCGTCATATCCCATCATCTGGCACACATGCAGCCCCAGGAAAACGGCGTCCCGCATCCCGCCGGTACCCATGGGATACCAGGGGTCGAACAGGTCATCATTTCCGAAGGAAACGTTCAGCCCGGCATCGGTCAGTTCCCTGACCCGCGTCACGCCGCGGCGTCTGGGATAGGTGTCCGCCCGGCCCTGAAGATGGGTATTTACCAGCGGATTGGCCACAAAGTTGATGCGGGAAAGCTTCAGCAGCCGCATCAGCCGCAGCATATAGGCGTTGTTGTAGGAGTGCATGGCAGTCGTATGGCTGGCCGTTACCCGGTCAAAAAGCTGCCGCTCATAAGCCCGCGCAGCCACGGTTTCCAGCCCGCGGGAGGCTTCATCGTCGATTTCGTCGCAGTGGATATCCACCAGCCGGTCATATTTTTCCGCCAGTTCCATGGCAAAGTTCACGGATTCCACGCTGTATTCCCGGGTAAATTCATAGTGCGGAATGGCGCCCACCGCGTCCGCCCCCATGCGGACGGCCTGTTCCAGCAGTTCTTTTCCATGGGGATAGCTGAGAATGCCCTCCTGAGGGAAGGCCACCACCTGAATCTCCATCACATCCCGCAGTTCTTCCCGCAGTTCCAGAATGGCTTCCAGGGCCGTCAGCTTCGGGTCGGTGACATCCACATGGGTCCGGACAAACTGAACGCCGTGGGCCGCCTGCATCCGTACGGCCTGCATCACCCGGCGGCGCACATCCTCCCGGGAGAGCATCTTTTTCCGCTTGCTCCAGCACTCAATTCCCTCAAACAGCGTTCCGGAACGGTTCCATTCCGGCTCACCTGCCGTCAGGCAGGTGTCCAGATGCACATGGGATTCGATGAAAGGAGGAAGGAGCAGCCTGCCCCCCATATCCGTGACCTCTTCCCCGGGCAGGGGCTGCAGTCCTGGTGCAGTCTCACTGATGATTCCGTTCTGAATCCGGAGACTGGATGCTTGCCGGCTGTTTTCAATGAAAACATTCTGAATCAGCATGGGAAATTCCTCCTGAGCATATTCCGCCGCTGCGGCGTACCGTCCGCAGGGATGCGTTGATTTGCTAATGGTAGCAGTTCTTCGGCGGTTTGTAAAGCTTTTTTACGGATGCCGCCAGACTCCCCGGGGAGGTTCCACCGGACTCGGTGCTTCCATAAAATATCCAAATCAGCCAAACGGCGACGGGAAAAATACACGAAAACGTAGAAATTCAGAAAACTCCTGTCAAAATATTGACAAAGAAGACGCCCTCATGGTATAGTGTTCCAGACAAGAGAGACAGCCGGTGCGTGAGCATCCGGCCGCACATGCAATAGAGACATCTGCAAAAGCGTTTGCCGTAAGTCCGATGCAGCAGGCAATGCCAGGAGCACTGACGCTCTGATTGTTTTTTCGCTTTTGCGTCTTTAATATTCCTGCGTGTGTGCCGCTCTTTACATAGAAACCATTAAGAGTGAGCCGAAGGCAGACAGCCAATCGGCTTTGTAGTGGGTGCTTTGAATCGGGTTGCTCGATTTCAGGCACCCATTTTTTGCGGGATTCTGCACTGCTGCCGTTCATTTGCCGGTGACATTCTCATCGGCGGGAAATATTCAGAACATGGAGGACTACTATGCGCTACAAACTCTTGGGCAAGACCGGAATGAACGTTTCCGAGATGGCTCTGGGCACCTGGGGAATCGGGGGAGCCGGCTGGGACGACAACCCCGAGGAAACCCGTCTGGACGCCATCCGGGCCGCCGTGGAATGCGGCATCAACATGATTGACACTGCCCCTGCCTATAACGGCGGCGTGGCCGAGCGCTATATCGGCAAGGTGCTGAAGGATATGGGTGTCCGCAAGGACATGATGATCACCACCAAGTGCGGCACGGAGTTTATCAACGGGACTTATGTCCGCAGCTGTGCACGGGACACCATCCTGCGGGAGTGCGAGGAATCTCTCCGGAATCTGCAGACAGATTACATCGACCTCTACCTTATCCACTGGCCGGACGCCAAGGTGCCCATGGAAGAAACCATGGATGCGCTGAACACCCTGAAGCAGCAGGGCAAGGTTCTGCACGTCGGCGTGTCCAACTTCACGAAGGAGCAGACCGAGGAAGCCAACCGCTACTGCCCGGTGGAGGTGTACCAGCCCCAGTACTCCATGGTGTTCCGCACCAATGAGCCGCAGATCAAATGGGCGGCGGAGCAGGGCATCGGCGTCATGACCTATGGCTCTCTGGGTGCCGGAATCCTGACGGGCGCGTACCGCAGCCTGAGAACCTTTGCGGACAGCGACAACCGCAACCGTTTCTATAAGTTCTTCCAGGAGCCCATGTTCTCCAAAGTGCAGGAACTGCTGAAGGTTATGGACCAGATGGCGGCGGAGCGGCAGGTGCCCCTCTCCCAGATCGCGCTGAACTGGGCATCCCAGAAGCCGTTTGTCTCCTGCTGCATCGTGGGTGCGCAGAGCCGGAAGAAGATTGAAGAAAACTGCGCCTGCTTCAGCTGGGAACTTTCGGACGCCGAAATGCGACAGCTGGATGAAGCCATTCACCGCTATCTGGACGAAGAGGGCTGAACCATGGCACAGGAAATGCAGCAGGAGCTGGTAGCCCTTCAGACCGGCAAAAGCTACGACGTGGTGGTGGTAGGCGGCGGCATCGCCGGCGTCAGCGCTGCCGTGGCAGCCAGCCGGCAGGGCAAACGGGTGCTCCTCCTTGAAAAGGCCAGCTATCTGGGGGGCCTTGCTACGCTGGGGCTGGTGGTACTGTATCACCCTCCGCTGGACGACGGGAAGGGACGCAAACTGGTGGGCGGCCTTGCCGAGGAACTGCTCCACCTCTCCATCCGCTATTCTTACGACGATCTGCCTGCCGGCTGGACTTACGGCGCAGAGGAAAACCACGAGGGCGGCCGGTATCAGACCGTTTTCAACGCCCCGGCCTTTGCTCTGGCGCTGAATGAACTGCTGCAGGCGGAAAAGGTGGACATCCTCTATGACGCACTTTTCTGCATTCCCCGGATGGAGGGCTCCCACTGTCTGGGAGTCAGCGTCGAAACAAAGGCCGGCCGTTACTACTACGCCGCCAAGGCCTTTGTGGATGCCAGCGGCGACGGGGATCTGCTGGCCCGTGCCGGCGCGGAAATGGTGGAGCGTCCGGAAAACGCACTGACCTTCTGGATGCTCTCCACGGATCTGGAACGGATGCAGAACGCCATTGACGCCGGCGACGTGGGAAAGGCCATCCGGATTGAAGCCATCGGCGCAAATCCCCATGAGGATTGCATGGATCCCGATACCACGCAGTACGGAATCCGGACACCGGAGGAGGTTTCCGAGTTTATTACCAAGGGAATGAACATGGGGCTTCAGCGGCTGAAGACCTTCGACAAGGCAAAGCGCTGCCTGGTCAGCATCCCCGGCATGGCGGAGTATCGCAAAACCCGCGCGCTGGCCGGAGAATACACCATCAGCGAAAAGGATCGGGAGGCTCACTTCGAGGACTCCATCGGCTGCACCAAGGAGGAGTTTGAGCCTCACTGCATCGAGATTCCCTACCGCTGCCTGATGAGCCGCAAAATCGACAACATCTATGCCGCCGGGCGGATCATCTCCAGTGACGGCCGTCCCCGGGATACCATCCGCCTGATTGCCATCTGCGCACAGACCGGCGAAGCCGCCGGACTTGCCGCGTCCATGGTGGCGGATACCGGCTGCACGGCAGCCCAACTGGACGTGCCCCGGCTTCAGGAAAAGCTGGTAGAGGCGCACAATCATCTCCATTTTTAATCAGTATCCCCGCACCATTTCAATAACCCAAATTTCAGAAAGAGGTACAGGACATGAAAAAAAGAATTTTTGCCACCCTTGCAGCCCTTCTCACCCTCGCGATGGCGCTGACCGCCTGCGGTGCCCCCGCCGCAGACACCAAGACGGACGACGCAGCCAACACCTCCGGTGAGACTGGCTCCAGCGAACCCACCGCCAATATCGCCGTGGTGTTCAGCACACTGGGCGATCTGAACTTCAACGACTGGTGCTGGGAAGGGATCTGCCAGGCCCGTGACGAACTGGGCATTGCTTTCAATTATGTGGAAGCCGCTACCGTCAGCGAGGCCGCCACGCAGATTGACGCATTTGCCAGCGACGAAATGTATGACCTGATTGTGGTCATCGGCTCCGACCGCGGTGACGCCATGGAAGAGTGCGCTGCCGCGTATCCCGACCAGAAATTTGCCCTGATTGACGCCGGCGTCAAGACGGATCTGGACAACGTGGTGGGCATCCGTGCCGACTATCCCCAGTGGCAGTTCCTGTCCGGCTGCCTGGCCGGCATCGCCACTCTGCGTCCCGATGACTTCGCTCTGGCCAATGCGGAAAACAAGGTGGGCTTCGTAGGCGGCGCTGACACCTACACCTCCCGCGCCGGTGCTGCCGGCTTCCTGGCAGGCGCCAAGTATGTCAACCCCGATGTGGAGCTCTCCTATTCCATCGTCGGCAGCTACACGGATCCCACCACGGCCAAGGAAATGGCTCTGACCATGTACGGTGCCGGCGTGGACGTGGTTTCCGTCAACTGCGGCTCTTCCGCCAACGGCGTTCTGGCTGCCGCCGAGGAGTCCAACCGCTACTTCTGCAGCACCAGCCCCGCTCTGGTTTCCGAAACCAACCAGCTGTGCATCTCCATCACCCGGTTTGACACCTTCGTTTACAAGGCGGTTGAGATGGTACTCAACGACACCTGGGAGTCCGGCACGCACATCTACGGCATCTCCGACGGCGCCTGCGAGATTAGCTTTGACGGCGTCAACATCACCATCCCCGACGATGTGAAGGCCACTCTGGAAAACATCCAGAACAAGATTGTCAACGGCGAAATCGAGTTTGTGGACGAGCCCAACGACATTGACGCCTGGTCTGCCAAGTATCAGTACAACGCCTGATCCCGCAGCCTCTTCTGCCCGAATCACAGGGAAATACTGCAAAGCGCCCCGGCTTTTCAGCCGGGGCGCAGGAGGAATTACCATATGAACGTAGTGGAAATGAAGCAAGTGTCCAAGTCGTTCCCGGGGACAAAAGCGGTTGACGCAGTGGACTTTTACCTCAAAAAGGGAGAAATCCTTTCCCTCCTTGGCGAAAACGGTGCGGGAAAAACCACGCTGATGAAAATCCTTTACGGAATGCACAGCATGGACAGCGGTGAAATCCTTTTTGAGGGGAAGCCGGTTGAAATCCACCGTCCGCTGGATGCCATCAATCTGGGCATCTGCATGGTGCACCAGCACTTCATGCTGGTATCGGCATTCACTGTGGCGGACAATATCATTGCCGGCAGCGAACCCTGCAGCGGTATTTTCGTTGACCGCCGCAAGGAATATGAAACCATCGAAAATCTGATTAAGACCTTCAACTTCAATCTGGATCCCTATGCAAAGGTAGGCTCCCTTTCCGTAGGGGAGCAGCAGCGGGTGGAAATCCTCAAGACCCTTTACCGGGAAGCGGAAGTGATTATTCTCGATGAGCCAACCGCCGTTCTGACGCCTCATGAGGTGGATGACCTCTTTGTCGTGCTCAACCGTCTGCGCGCCAGCGGAAAGAGCATCGTCATCATTACTCATAAACTGAAGGAAACCAAGGCGATTGCCGATCGCGTCATGGTTCTGCGGGACGGAAAGCTGATCCGGGACGATGTGGATCCCCGGACGACCTCCTACAACGAACTTTCCGACATGATGGTGGGGCGCCATATTGAACTGGGCGTTGTGGAACGGACAAAGCATACCGGCCCCGTGACGTTTTCCGTCCATGACCTGAATCTTCAGGAAAACGGCCACACGGTACTGGAGAATATCAATCTGGATATCCGCAGCGGTGAGATTCTGGGCATTGCCGGCATTGAAGGCAACGGACAGACACAGCTGCTCAATTGTATTACCGGCCTTCAGGCCCCCCAGAGTATGCATCTGGAGATCAGCGGCGAAGCCGTCAGCGGCAATCCCGATGTCTTTCTCCGCCATGGGCTTGCCCATATTCCCGAAGACCGGAATGCCATGGGGCTGGTGGCCACCATGTCCATCAGCGACAATCTGATTCTGGGCTATCAGGATACGCCTGAATACGCTTCTCACGGGTTCCTGCGCCGCCAGGTCATCAACCAGCAGGCTGACACCCTCCGGAAGGAGTTTCTGGTGAAGGCGCCGGATTCCCAGACCCATGTAGGTGCCCTTTCCGGCGGCAACGCGCAGAAGGTAATCATTGCCCGCGCCATTTCCAAGCAGCCGAAGGTGCTCATCGTTGCCCAGCCGACCCGCGGCGTAGACGTGGGCGCCAGCGAGTACATTCGCCGGCGCATCCGGGAACTGCGGGATACGGGTGCGGCAATCCTGCTGGTTTCTGCCGATCTGGATGAGGTGATGCAGCTGAGTGACCGGATTGCGGTCATTTATGAGGGCAGAATCGTGTACGAAACACCTGCCGACGTTCTCTCGGATGTGGAGCTGGGCATGCTGATGACCGGTACCTCTCCGGAGGAACTGAAAGGAGTTGGAAATGGAAGCGTCTAAAGGAAACAACATTGCCCGGAAAATCTGGGGAAGTGCCAAACGCCCGGTTCTGGCATTTCTGCTGGCACTGGTTGTGGGCGGCATCATGATTGCCATCAGCGGCTACAATCCCTTCTGGGTCTATTATCAGGTTTTCGCGCTGGCTTTCAGCAGCACCAAGAATATCGCTTCCGTTTTTGCGCAGGCGACCCCCCTGATGTTCAGCGGAATTGCTTACGCCATTGCTGCCAAATGCGGACTGGTCAATCTGGGGCTGGAAGGCCAGATGCTGAGCGGCGCCATGGTATCCGCGCTGCTGGGTGCCTATCTGAAAGGGCTGCCGCTGGTCATCCATCTGCCCATCGCCGTTCTGGGCGGCGCTCTGGCAGGTGCCTTTATCGGCGGACTTACCGCTTACCTGAAAAACCGGTTCGGTGCCCGTGAAATCATCACCACCGTGATGCTCAACGAAATCGTGGCGCTGCTGGTGTCCTATCTCTGCAACGGCCCGTTCCGCGCAGAGGGCAGCATCTGGGGCATGACGGAGAAAATTCAGGATTCCGCCGTCATTGCCAAGATCATCAAAAACACCCAGCTGACCTACGCAATTTTCCTGGCGGTCATTCTGGGAATCCTGCTGGAGGTGCTTCTGAAAAAGAGCACCCTGGGCTATAAAATGCAGGTAATCGGCCAGAATCTGCGGGCCGCAAAGACGGCCGGCATCCATGTTGACCGCGTCTTTCTCATCAGCTTTGCCCTCAGCGGCGCGCTGGCGGGGCTGTGCGGCACCGCCATGATTCTGGGTGTGAACTACAAGTTTATCGACGGCTTTTCTGACAGCTATGGCTGGTCCGGCATCTCCGTGGCGGCGCTGGCGGCATATGATCCGCTTTTCTCGGTGGTTTCGGCCATCCTCTTCGGCGTCCTGAAGGCAGGTGCCATGATCCTCAACCGCACGTCCAATGTTCCCAAGGAGTTTGTCAGCGTCATTCAGGCGTTTGTGGTGGTGTTCGTTGCCGCTCCCCGCATGATTGACGCCATGCTGTCTCCCCGGTGGCTCAGGCGGTCAGGTGCCGGCAAACACGGTTCCCCGAAGGAAGGCGGTGCGAAATGATTACACTTCTGATTGCAGCCACACTGCGGATGGCAATTCCCTACATTCTGGCCACCACCGGCGGCACCTATTCCGTGCGGGTCGGCATTACGGATCTGGGCTGCGAGGGCATGATGATCGGCGGCGCTTTCTTCGGCGTCATCGGTTCCTATTATTCCGGCAGCCCGTGGGTGGGACTCCTCTGCGGCGTTCTGGCGGGCATCTGCTTTGCCCTGATGAACGGCGTGCTGCATATTACATTCAAGGTCAATCCCGCCATCAGCGGCGTGTGCGTCAACCTGCTGTCAACCGCTCTGGCGCCCCTGCTGCTGAAACTCATCTGGGACAACGAAAGCATGTCGCCCATCGTCAATAATTTCAGCAACTTCAGCAATACCTGGCTTGCTGAAATCCCGGTGCTGGGGGAGCTGCTGAAAACCCAGAACATTCTGTTTTTCATTACGCTGGGCGTGGTTCTCATTGCATGGGTATTCATGTTCAAAACCAAATACGGCCTGCGGATGCGGATGGTAGGCGAAAATCCGGCAGCCGCCTCCACAGTGGGACTGAACACCGTGGCTTACAAATACTTCGGCGAGGTGGTCTGCGGTGCCCTCTCCGGCCTTGCAGGCGTGTACCTCTCCCTCGGCCAGCTGAATATGTTTACCGAGGGAATGACCGCCGGGCGCGGCTACATCTGCATGGTGATCAATGTCATCAGCGGCTACAACCCGCTGCGGACCATCCTGGGCGGAACTTTCTTCGCCTTCTTTGAGGCGCTGCGGACCGTGGTTCAGAGCACGGCAGTCAACGCCAACTTCCTGATGATGATCCCGTATATCATGACGCTGGTGGTCATCATCCTCTCTGCGCGGCGCTCCCTTCCCCCCGCCGGCATGGGAAAGCATTACGACGACTGACCCGGCAGCACCTTGCGCATTGACGGAACTTTTCCGACGGACAGAGAATCAAACCCAAAAGAACCGCCCTTCCGGGCGGTTCTTTGTGTTCTGTATCTTATGAAATTACAGGATATACTTTTTCAGGGTTTCGCTGAATTCGCTGATGCGCTGCCGGGCGATTTCCTTCAGAGAGACGTCCTGCATACTCTCCACAAAGCCCCGCTCCTGCCGGTAGAGCCAGCGGGTCAGCTTTTCGTCCAGCTTCTCATAGTGGCAGTCCCGCAGCCAGTCCTCGTAGGAGATGGGCAGGGGATGCCCCAGCTTTTCCTCCAGCAGGGCCTGCTTGTCAATCCGGTCTGCCCGTTCCAGAATCCCGTTCCAGAATTCCAGAACCTCCTCCACATGCTCCCGGATTTCGTAGCGGCGGGCGCCGCCGTCGTAAATCGTGCATTTTTCAAAGAGGGGATTCTGCATGGACAGGGTTTCCCGGCGGAAGGCAGGGGCGATGATGCCGCCCTTCCAGTAGAAGTCAATCAGCGCCCGGTTGATTCCGGAGACGCCCTTGTCGCCCTCTTCGTAGCAGCTGAATACGCCCTCATAATACACGGTGATAAAGCCCTCGAACTTCGGCCAGAAGGTGCGGATTTCCCGGGTCAGCCCCTCGAGGATTTCAATGCCCTGCCGGCCGCCGATGGTGAAGAACACGATGTTCCGCAGCTGGGCGCCGTGCTTCCGGTAGTAATCCGTCACATAGCGGAGGCAGTTCACCAGCGTTTCGCCGGAGGCGATGATGTCCCCGATCATCAGTGTGCTGTCAGGCACCATGGACAGCTTGCAGTATTTCAGTTCCAGCCCGGTCATTTCCCCGTCCCTGAAAACCCGCTCACTGGACATGAAGCTGATGTCGTGGACGCGGATGTGCTCCTTGTAGCAACTTTCCTCCAGCGGGTAGTTCAGCGCCCCCCGCAGGATGGAGAGGATGTTGGCGGAGGTGATTTTCTTATGCTCCTTCAGATAGTACATCATCTGAGAGGTGGCCGTCAGCAGAGAGGCGTACACTTCATAGCCCACCACCTCCGGGTGGTTCATCAGCTTTCGGGTTTCCGCCTCCGACACAATATAGTATTCGTTGAGGAAGCTGCCGCCGGTCAGACGGTAGCAGTCCACACCCTGATCACAGAATTCCGGCACAATCTGGACGTCATCCCACTGTTCAATCATTGCTCTTTCCTCCAAAAAAAGAACCAACTGCCAATTTTGTCGGCAGAAGGTCCTTGTGTTCACACATCCTTGAGTAAAGAGACGGCGCGGCTCCGCGTATTCCGTTTTTCCAGCAGCATATCCGGCGCGCCTCCCTTTTTTCGACTGGGTCTATTATACGGAGAAGCCCCGGGCTTGTCAATAACGGGATTGGGAAAGCCGCGGACAAATTTTGCGGATACCGGCGCACCCCGGACGCCGGGAGAATCTTTCCCGGGAAGCACCGGCGGGATTCTCCGGAAAATGAAAAAAGCGAGGCTGTCGATAAAGTGGTGGGTTTTCCGCAACGGTAAGGAAGGGTGTGCGCGGGAAACCCAAGAGGGGTGTCCTGCGCCATTCAAATCTACAGTTTTCAGAACTTTTGTAAAGTTCTGAAAACTGGTTCAGCGGGGCGAAAAGACTTTTTCGACACGCTGAAAAGCCGCCTGCGGCGGCGGGGAAGAAAACGATTTCCTCCATAAAAAACCAAAAACCCGCTTGACAAGCGGTGGAAACCATGATAAAATAAGCCGCTTATATAAACGGGCGGCGGAAATGCTCCTATCCTGATTCCACGGACAGGATAGCACATCCGCCAACAAAAGGCAATAGGCAATCACAGTAAATTTAACAACTCACCCGAGCGTATCGGATTCAATACCCGCCCGGCCGCATCTCGGGATGGCCGGACAAAGAAAGGTGAATGTGAAGATGGCTAAGGACAAGTACTACGGCAAAACCCTCCGCAAGAATTTTGCCCGCCATGAGGAAGTCATGCCCATGCCCAACCTTCTGGAGATTCAGAAAACCTCCTATCAGGAGTTTCTGAATACCGGACTCCGGGAGGTATTCGCGGATGTGGGCGCGATTACGGACTATCAGGGCAATCTGGAACTGACCTTCATCGATTTCCGCATGGATGAGCCTCCCAAGTACGATGTGGAAGAGTGCAAGGCGCGGGACGCCACCTACGCCGCCCCCCTGAAGGTCACGGTGCGCCTGCGGAACAAGGAGACGGAGGAAATCAAGGAGCAGGAGATCTTCATGGGAGATTTCCCCCTGATGACCCATTCCGGCACCTTCGTCATCAACGGCGCGGAGCGGGTGGTGGTTTCCCAGATCGTCCGTTCCCCCGGCGTATATTACGGCAAGGAGATCGATATCAAGACCGACCTGCCCATCCTCACCTCCACGGTGATCCCCTACCGGGGCGCATGGCTGGAATATGAAACCGACGCCAACGAGGTGTTCTGGGTGCGGATCGACAAGAACCGCAAGCTGCCCATCACCTGCCTGATCCGGGCGCTGGGTCTGAAGACCGACGCGGAGATTCTGGAGCGCTTCAGCGACGATCCCCGCATTGCCGCCACGCTGGAGAAGGATCCCTGCAAGACGTATGAGGACGCCATGCTGGAGATCTACCGCAAACTCCGTCCCGGTGAGCCCCCTACGGTGGAGGCTTCCGAAACCCTGATGAACAACCTGTTCTTCGATCCCCGGCGGTATGACCTGTCCGTGGTGGGACGGTACAAGTTCAACAGGAAGCTGTCCCTGTGGCAGCGGGTCACCGGCTACAAGCTGGCGCAGCCCGTGGCGGATCCTGCCACCGGCGAACTGCTGTTTGAGGAGGGGCACCTGCTGAGCAAGGAGGATGCCCGCCTGCTGGACGCCGTGGGCGTGGCCGAGGTGGTCATCGATGTGGACGGCCAGAGCCTGCGGGTGCAGTCCAACAAAATGTGCGACCTTGCCCATTATGTGGACTTTGACCCTGCCGAGTGCGGCATCAAGGAGCGGGTTCGCTTTGACGTGCTGCAGGAACTGCTGGGGCAGTATTCCGGCGAGGAACTGAAGGAGCAGATCAAGCTCCATAAGGACGCCCTGGTGCCCAAGCACATCATCATCGACGATATTCTCTGCTCCATCAACTACATGAACGGCCTGGCCCGGGGCATCTCCGTGAAGGACGACATCGACCATCTGGGCAACCGCCGCCTGCGCTGCGTGGGCGAGCTGCTGCAGAACCAGTTCCGCATCGGCTTCAGCCGCATGGAGCGCGTGATCCGCGAGCGCATGACCATTCAGGATCTGGACATCGTCACGCCCCAGAGCCTGATCAACATCCGCCCCGTCACCGCCGCCATCAAGGAGTTCTTCGGCTCCAGCCCCCTGAGCCAGTTCATGGATCAGACCAACCCGCTGGCCGAGCTGACCCACAAGCGCCGTCTGTCCGCACTGGGCCCCGGCGGTCTGAGCCGCGAGCGCGCCAACATGGAGGTCCGAGACGTGCATTACAGCCACTATGGCCGTATGTGCCCCATTGAGACCCCTGAAGGCCCCAACATCGGCCTGATCTCCTATCTGGCTACCTATGCCCGCATCAACGAGTACGGCTTCATCGAGGCACCCTACCGCGCTGTGGACAAGGAGACCGGCAAGGTGGCTATGGAAGCCACTTATATGACCGCCGACGAGGAGGACAACTTCATCGTCGCCCAGGCTACCGAGCCCATCGGTGAGGATGGCTGCCTGGTGAATACCCGTGTTACCGCCCGGTACCGGGACGAGATCGTGGAAGTGGAGCGGGAGCGCATCGACTACGTGGACGTGTCTCCCCGCATGATGGTCTCCATCGCTACCGCCATGATCCCCTTCCTGCCCAACGACGACGCAAACCGTGCTCTGATGGGCGCAAACATGCAGCGTCAGGCCGTGCCTCTGCTGAAGCCTCACGCACCCATCGTGGGCACCGGTATGGAGCACAAGATCTGCATCGACTCTGAGATCGTGGTCCTGGCCGAGGGCGACGGCGTGGTCACCTCTGTGGACGCCCGCCATGTTACCGTCAAGTATGACAGCGGCGAGACCAAGGATTATAAGCTGACCAAGTTCCTGCGCTCCAACCACACCACCTGCATCAACCAGCATCCCATCGTGGATGTGGGCGAGCGGGTCCACGGCAAGCGCCTGAACGAAAAGGGCGAGTGGGAGGATCCCACGGTCCTGGCGGACGGTCCCGCCACCGATCAGGGCGAGATCGCTCTGGGCCAGAACATTCTGGTGGGCTTCATGACCTGGGAAGGCTACAACTACGAGGACGCCGTTCTGCTGAACGAGCGCCTGGTCCGCGAGGATCTGTATACCTCCATTCATATTGAGGAATTCGAGATCGACTCCCGGGATACCAAGCTGGGACCCGAGGAGATCACCCGTGATATCCCCAACGTGGGCGAGGATGCGCTGAAGGATCTGGACGAGCGCGGTATCGTTCGCGTGGGCGCCGAGGTCAAGTCCGGCGACATTCTGGTGGGCAAGGTCACGCCCAAGGGCGAGACCGACCTCACCGCTGAGGAGCGCCTGCTGCGGGCAATCTTCGGTGAAAAGGCCCGCGAGGTCCGCGACACCTCTTTGAAGGTGCCCCACGGCGAGAGCGGCATCGTGCTGGATACCAAGGTCTTTACCCGTGAAAACGGCGATGAGCTTGGCCCCGGCGTCAATCAGGTGGTCCGCGTGTATATCGCTCAGCGCCGTAAGATCCAGGTGGGCGATAAAATGGCAGGCCGTCACGGCAACAAGGGTGTTGTGTCCCGCGTGCTGCCTACCGAGGATATGCCCTTCCTGCCCGACGGCACCCCGCTGGACATCGTGCTGAACCCCCTGGGCGTGCCTTCCCGTATGAACATCGGTCAGGTGCTGGAAGTCCATCTGGGCTACGCCGCCCACGCACTGGGCTATAAGGTGGCCACGCCTATCTTCGACGGCGCCACCTACGAGGACATTCAGGCCGAACTGGTGAAGGCCGGGCTGGATCCCGAGGGCAAGAGCGTGCTGTATGACGGCCGCACCGGCGAACCCTTCGACAACAAGGTCACCGTGGGCTATGTGTACTTCCTGAAGCTGCATCATCTGGTGGATGATAAGATCCACGCCCGTTCCACCGGCCCCTACTCTCTGGTGACCCAGCAGCCTCTGGGCGGCAAGGCTCAGTTCGGCGGCCAGCGCTTCGGCGAAATGGAAGTCTGGGCGCTGGAAGCCTACGGCGCCGCCTATACCCTGCAGGAAATCCTGACGGTGAAGTCCGACGACGTCACCGGCCGTGTCCGCACTTACGAATCCATCGTCAAGGGTCACAACGTCCCCACCCCCGGTGTGCCGGAGTCCTTCCGGGTGCTGGTGAAGGAACTGCAGTCCCTGTGTCTGGACATTCAGGTGCTGGACAAGGACGGCAACGCCGTGGATCTCAAGGAGGACGAGGATGCTCTCGACACCTTCAACCTCTCCCGCATGGACGCCGACGACGACCGGCACCGCAGCTTCGCGGAGGATGCCGAGCTGGAGGAGTCCGGCTTCGAATTTGAGGACGCGCCGGAGGACGCCGGCGCCGATGTGGATGTTGACTTCGACGACGAATGATCCAGAAGCGCCATTCGTCTTGTAAAACTTCCTGCGCCGGAGCGCACACCGGAATGCCGAAGCGCGGCGCATGAAGTTTTGGCGCATCATTTTCCCTGCCCCCGCAGGGGCGGGGAAATGGCGCATTCAATCGCTGCCGCGTGTCTGCGCGGTAAAGCTGGATCATTTGAATCATTGAAGGAGGATTAACGCGACATGATCGATCACAATACCGGCAGCAACGCTGCCTTTGACGCTATCAAAATCGGCATGGCTTCCCCGGAGCAGATCCGCGCCTGGTCCTACGGCGAGGTGAAGAAGCCTGAAACCATCAACTACCGCACTCTGAAGCCCGAGAAGGACGGCCTGTACTGCGAGCGGATTTTCGGGCCTACCAAGGACTGGGAGTGCCACTGCGGCAAGTACAAGAAGATCCGCTACAAGGGCAAGATCTGCGACCGCTGCGGCGTGGAGGTCACCCGCGCCAAGGTGCGCCGGGAGCGCATGGGTCACATTGAACTGGCCACCCCCGTCTCCCACATCTGGTATTTCAAGGGCATCCCCTCCCGGATGGGTCTGCTGCTGGACATCAGCCCCCGGATTCTGGAGAAGGTGCTGTATTTTGCCAACTATATCGTGACGGATCCCGGTGAGACGCCTCTGACCAAGAACCAGATCCTCACCGAGAAGGAATACCGCGACTACCGGGAGAAGTTTGAAGACGATTTTCAGGCCGGCATGGGCGCCGAGGCCGTGAAGAAGCTGCTGGCGGATGTGGATCTGGAAGCCCTGTCCGCTCAGCTCCACGCGGAACTGAAGGACGCCTCCGGCCAGAAGAAGGCCCGGATCGTCAAGCGGCTGGAGGTGGTGGACGCCTTCCGCCTTTCCGGCAACAAGCCGGAGTGGATGATTATGGACGTCCTGCCTGTTCTGCCTCCCGACCTGCGCCCCATGGTGCAGCTGGACGGCGGCCGCTTCGCCACCTCTGACCTCAACGACCTGTACCGCCGGGTCATCAACCGCAACAACCGCCTCAAGCGCCTGATGGAGCTCAACGCCCCTGACATCATCGTCCGCAACGAAAAGCGGATGCTGCAGGAGGCTGTGGACGCCCTCATCGACAACGGCCGCCGGGGCCGCGCCGTCACCGGCGCCAACAACCGTGCCCTCAAGTCCCTCAGCGACTTCCTGAAAGGCAAGCAGGGACGGTTCCGCCAGAACCTGCTGGGCAAGCGCGTGGACTACTCCGGCCGCAGCGTTATCGTGGTTGGCCCCGAACTGAAGATTTACCAGTGCGGCGTGCCCAAGGAGATGGCCGTGGAGCTGTTCCGCCCCTTCATCATGAAGAAGCTGGTGGAGGACG
>CAKUBJ010000021.1 GCA_934636905.1 uncultured Dysosmobacter sp.
GTCTGGCTCAGCATATCATAGCGTTCATCCGTCAGCCGCCCGCTGGCGTTGTCCTCGTAAATCTTGATGAACAGCCTTTTCAGCTCGGCAATGCGCCGCTCGTTGCTCTCCAGACGCTTTCTTTGGATGCGGATTTGTTCACAGCTTTCCACGCGGAGCTGTTCCTCCATGATCGTGCGGAAATAATCCTCGTGCCGCAGGATATACCCCATAACCGCCTGAATGTGCTTGAGAACCAGCCGCTCCAAGACTTTGACGCGAATGAAATGACCATTACACTTTTCTTTGCTTTTGCGGTGCAGAG
The DNA here is from genome assembly GCA_934636905.1 of uncultured Dysosmobacter sp. GTDB lineage: Bacteria > Bacillota > Clostridia > Oscillospirales > Oscillospiraceae > Oscillibacter. The sequence goes on from CAKUBJ010000021.1 coordinate 305, forward strand.
AGCAGTCAAAGAAGTCCTGATCGAGATCGCCGTTGTTGGATGAACCGTACAGCATTTTGGAACCGCAGTCCGCACAGTAAACAAGTCCAGAAAAAATGCTGCTTCTTCCCGTGCGGGTCATCCGGTGACGCTGCTGGCGGATCTCCTGCACCTTTTCAAACACATCATCGTCAATAATGCGCTCGTGGGCATTGGGGAAAATCGCCTGCTTTTCAATGGGATTATCCCTTTGTTTCTTATCCCAGATAGAATTGGTGTAAGTCTTGAAGTTCACCGTGCAGCCTGTGTACTCCCGGCGTTCCAGAATCGCCACAACGGTACTGCTTTTCCAATCATAAGGATCTTCCGGCTTTTTGTTCGGGCTTTTGATGCCTTGCAACGCCTTATAACTGGCAGGAGTTAAAACCTTGTCCGCTTTCAGTTGGTTTGCAATCTGCTTTGGACCTCTGCCCTCCATGCACATGGAGAAAATACGTCGCACCACATCGGCGGCAACAGGGTCGATCTTCCAGCGTCTGGGATTGTCTGGGCCTTTCAAATAGCCGTAGGGAACATTGGTTGTCAAAGGAACGCCGCGTTCACCCTTTGCCTTATTGACAGCACGGATTTTGCGGCTGGTATCTCGCGCATAAAACTCGTTGCACCAGTTTTTGATGCCCGCAAAATCGTTATCGGTGCTGTTGGGATCAATGGTGTCGAAATTGTCATTGATGGCAATATAGCGGACACCGTACTGCGGAAAGGTGAAATTGGTGTAAAGTCCTGTCAGAGCGGAATTTCTACCCAGGCGGGATAGGTCTTTGGTGATACAGACAGCCACCCGTTCCGCTTCAATTTCCGCAAGCATCGCTTGAAAACCGGGGCGGTCATAGGTCACGCCGCTCACGCCATCATCCACAAAAAATGTGGGATTCGGGAAATGGTGCTCCCGTGCATACCGCAAAAGCATATCCTTCTGATTTTCAATGGACAAAGACTCTCCGGCTCGTTCATCCTCCTGCGAAAGACGGCAGTAGAGTGCTGTGATTTTGTTTGTTGCTCCGTTCATTTCTGAATCCTCCTTTGGTGGAGCAACTGTCAGTACAGGATTGGTTGCTTCTATTGTACCAAGAGACTGCGTATTTGTCATTCGGAATCCTCCATCTTTTCTGCAAACTTTTTGCTGGTAATGCGCTCCAGCTTGCTGACAAAGTTCTCTGTTCCCTCATAGCTGCCCGTGACGGTGTAAACCGTGCCGTGAATGACCTCGGTGACAGTCAATTCGGGAACCCAGAATGCGGACAGGTTTTTCACGCAGAGATGCCCGTCCACGTTAAAGCAGTAGTTGCGCCGGGGATGGTCGGGCGGCAGGGGTTGCGGTTTCAAATACGGGTCTGGATTGGAGAAGTAATATTCCGCTGGTTCGTCGTGGTCTGCCTTTTCCCATTCCTCGATTTCTGCCAGCAGATCAGGGTCGATCTCGTGTTCAAATGGTTTGTTCTCGTTCATAAGTACCTCCTGATTTTCTATTCAAATTAGTGTTCAATTTCCTGTTTTTTCTGCCGTGCGACAGTGTTCCGGCTCTCTTGCTCATGCTGCACCTCGTAGATATTGTAATGAATCGCCCAGAGCTTTTTCGCGTCGGCATGGAGCGGCGAAAGCTCCGTCTGAATGTCTTTGTATTCCTGCTCCAACTGCTCCCGTTCTCTGCGCCATGCGGTGATGGGCAGCTTGCCATCCTTGAAATATGACTTTAATTTGCGCTCTGCCATGTAGAACGTCCGCAGTTCATCGTCGTGTTCGGATTTGTATTTCTGCCGGGATTTCTCAAATCGGATGGATTTCAGCTTGTCCGCAGCGGGCTTGCCGGACTTGTAGTAGTCCACCATCCGCAGCAGTTCGTCTACTTCTTTGATACGGGCTTGCTTTGACGATGCCGACTTTTTCAACGTATCGATCTTGTCCTGCATGGCATGAAGCGTATTTTCCAGATCGTCCACGGTGTAAAGGTTTTTGGATTGTAAAAAGCTGAACGCCTCGGCGTAACGCTGCAAATTGGCGTTCTTCGCCTTATTGCTGTACGCGCCCTTGTTGCGGATGCTGCAATGCAGCGCTAGCAGATCATTTAGCATGGGTGGCTGGGGCTTGGCAAGCTCGGCTTTCACGTCTTTCAGCCAGCCGATCAGCGCGGCGATCTTTTCTTTTGTCTCCCGCAGCAGCGCGTTGGTTTTCCGGATGAAGCGGTTGAGATCGCCCTTGTCGGTGCGGATGCCCTTTGCTTCCATCGCCCGGACAGTCACACCCTCATGGACGGTGGGGAGTTGGTCGATGCCCTGTCGCTCATAGCTGCGGTGGTCGATCCGGCAGTCCAATTCATTTTCCGCAAACTTCTGATTACAGAGGTCAGCCCATGCCTGCCGCCATGCTTCCAGCGTTTCGGGCTTTCCCCAATCTGTCGTGGGAACAGCGTTGAACACATAATTGCCTGCCTCGTCCAGAACACGCTCGCCGTGTTCGTCCAGCACATATTCCCGCCGCTGCTTCTTGCCCCACTTGCCGTCCGGCTCAATGGGACGGATGGGACACATGACATGAAAATGCGGGTTGGAAATGCCGCTGTCTTCCTTGTCCGGCTGATGCACAGCGAAGTCCGCCACCATGCCCCGGTTCACGAAATTGTCCAATAAGAATTGCCTTGCAAGGTCGATGTTCTCCTGCATGGAAAACTCATTCTGCAAGGCAATGTCAAAGCTATACGCAAGCTGGGCTTTCTTGCCGCGCTCGGTTTTTTCTACCGCGTTCCAGAGTGTTTCACGGTCTGCGTACTCAGGCGGCGCGTGGGGTGGCAACAGGATTTCAGAGCAGATCACGCCGCCCTTGCGGGTGTAGTCGCTGTCCTCGCCATAATACTCACTGTGCAGCTTTTCCCCGGCGCGGTAGGCGGCAGCAGCCACGGCAGACTGCCCCGCGCTGCGCTTGATCTGCGTCACATGAAAATGAAAGAGTGCGATATTCAATCACCTCCTGCATGGCGGCTGACAGCTTCCATGAGAAGCCTTTGCGTGTCCGGCAGAGCAAAGACCTGTTCTGCAAAGGCATAAAACGCAGTTTCGCTCAAATCTTTTGCCTGCGGTGCGACACTCTCAATCGCCGCGCCGCGGGTGATAAGCCGGTGCGCCCGCTTGCGGCGATCACCCTTTTCATAGTAGGCGGCGCGGTTTTCAAGACGCTGGATTTTGTGCTGTTCCTGCGCAAGCTGCCGCTCGACCTTTTCTTTCTCCGCTTGCAGCTTCTCAATTCCTTTCTCGTGCATGATTTCAACCTCCTGACTGATAGATGGATAGAAAAAGGCCGCCTACGTTTTCAGTAGACGGTCTGTGTGATGATATGGGATTTTCAGACTTTGCGGCGGAAATAGACTGCGCCAGCAGACGGTTTCCGCTGCAAAGTGCGCTGGGATAGGCGCGCAAGCGTCGCAAGGGGTGCAGCCCCTTGTACGGAACGGAGTGACGCAAAACAGCCCGGACATTCAGGTGTCTGGGCTGTAAGCTCCGCAGGACGCACATACTCCCGTCAGGAGAGTATAGAAGTGCGCCCTTTGTTCCAAAGGGATATTTCCTCCTATTCCAGAATAGTGACGTTCAATGCTTTCTCATATATTCCGATACAAACATATCCCATTTCTTGTCAATACATGCAAAAAAGTCAAATGGAGTATCTCCAGAAATCTTATGAACCAAATCCGCAAAACCAGTTCTATCAAAGAGCATATACTTTGTTTGTCCTTTGTATATCTGGTCAATAAGTTCTTCGGAGTAGAAATCTCTGTACTGATAGATATTCCCCATTGTTTCGGAGTACGGAATAGGAGAATAACAGGCATTCGCACATATTCCCCGCAAATCCTCTTCCAACTCTTTTCTGGTCGGTTTACAAGCCTTGATTGTTGAAATTTGCTCTCGAATTTCAGGACCTTTTAATGCTTCATACAGAGTCTTGAGCGATTTTTTGTATTCTCGAAGTTTCTCTGCATCTGTCAGTTGCTTCTTAGCTGTTCTTTTCTTTTTTGCTTTTTTAGTATCAGGTTTCTTAAACTCCGGTGCAACATTTTTACCCTGCTCAATGGCTTTCTCACAATCTATCCACATATCAGCAAGCACAGACTGATTAGCCCTCAGCAGCTCAGCGCCTTTCTCAGTAAGCGCGTACACAGGATTTGGGAAAAGCTGTCGCACCCTATGTTCATCTGCATCTTCTATTAGTCGCTGAATAAGAACGCTCTTTGCCCCGCTCGCTTTCATCGAAAGATCGGACAACATTGTTTTAAGCTGTTCCCCTGTGAGGGTCGAAAGCGCTTTCCCCAAAACGGCTTCCTCCAAATATCCATCTGCAACCACAGATTGCAGATAGGCAGGAACATCTTGAATGCCGTATTGCTCCGTCCATTTCTGTGACCACGGCTGTTCTGCGGTGCGGGGTGACTTTGCATACTCTGCAATAAATACAGCTTCTATATCGTCTTTAGCAGTAGGACGGTTAAACTCTCTTCCATTGACATAAGTAGTGGTCGTTAGTTTACCAGAGTTAAGAAAGTCATCAACAGCCTTTTTATATTCGGCTTCTGCTTTTTGAATTTCCCTTTTCCGCTGTCGTTCTTGATCCTCTTTTATGGCGGAGGCAACAGATACGCCAATTCCAAATAACGATGTGGCAAGTCCAGTGAGTTCCCCAAGTGGAGATGTTCGTCTGTTTTTCCTTGCAATATCTGTGATGTCGGTCGCTGCTTTCTTCGCATCGGCAGAATTGGAAAACTGGACTTTTTCAACATTGCTGCCATAGTATATTTCCACCGTATCCTTTGAGAAAAATGAACTTGCACTAAGCTCTACATTCTTTATATCCCTAAGTGGAATAGTTTTCTTTGATGATGAAAAGAATCCGGAAGATTTGATGATAACATTCTTCTCATCAATTTCAATAGTTGCTGTCCGTCCCTTATATTGCTTCGTCATATTTGCATCAACCTCCCCTCCGTTGTAGTACAGTTCTAATTGTTATTCATACCATACTTTATTGTTTGAAAAACCCGTTTCCAATACGATTCGCGTTGAATAATATCCTCACGCTTTGTACGCATATCAAAGATCTCCAAAATGGAGTATGAAAAATTTTCTACGATGTAGTCCGCTCCATTGTTTTTCAGTTCTTCAAAAGCCTTATTGCCGCCTGTAAGATTCGTTACATCGGCATAAGATGACCAACGCTGCCAGATGCCAGCAATATCCCCCGTCGCCGATCCGATATAGAGCTGTCCTGTTGAACGGTCTGTAATACAGTAAACGCCTTTCACGCTGGAAAGAGCATTTTTCCACTCAGGAGCGTCCAGCTTGATAATGGTCTGCAAATCTTTATGGCTCAAAAGTACTTTGCTGTATCCGGGGAATGCGCCAAGTTTCGTAGCCGGAGCAAGTTCGTATACTTCGGGGTCAAAATCTCTTTGAACAGACTGATATGGCTTGTTATAAATATCTCTGCCGATTGGTTTCTCTAGTCTAATAATCAATCGCTTGCGATAGTCCACATAATCAGGAAGGAGTGTAAGCTTATACCCGACGGCATCAAATACTTCCGGGAGAATTTTTTCAACCCGGTACATTCCACCGAAAATGTAATATTGGGGACCATAAGGATAATACTGTGCAAAAGCCAGAAGATAATCCGCGTGATTCAAATTGTTATTTGCCTGTTTACGCTTGTGGGCATTCATTGCAATCCATTCAGGGGCATCATCCAGCAGATAGTCCCACGCACGCAAAGCAGTATTCCCTGCATTCATGTTAAATTTGACTTTCGTCTTATCCGGAAAATCGACTGGCATAAAGTCTGAGAATTTGATCATACGGTTTTCACCTCATTTTCGATTTTATCATATTGCACAGAACTTTTCCAGTCTCGAAGCAAAAGACTTGTTATTTGTGTTGCAAGCCAGACTAACATTTTCATTTTCGCTTCTGCCACACGATGTCATACCCCAGTGCGTCCGCCAGTTCTACCGCCTCGCCGTAGCGAAGCGAGCCACGTTTGAGCTTGCCGGAGAGATTGGGGACGCTGCGGCTCCAGCCGTACTCGTCGGAGAGGTAGTCCACCACCTCGGTCATGGTCATGCCGGTGCGGACGATGTAAGACTTGATCTCGTTGCGATAGGTTTCAGGTTTTCTCATGTTCGAATGTTCCTCCTGTTTTTTCGATGCGCTCTATGGTAAAATGGGCTTGTCAAATTGTGACACCCATTCGCCATAGGGCGCTGGTTTTTGATACACGGCTTTTTGCTGGAAATGCCGCCGATGATACGTTGGTCACAGGCGGCACCTTCCGCTTTTGCCGTTTGATGTGTCCTTGCGTGAAATGGCGAAATATCATGTTGAACGACAAACGTCATTCACTGCTGAATAGCGCTCTATTCCGTGCAGACAACCGCACAGAGCAGAAAACTATTTCGCCGTTTTCACTTGCTTTGATTTTTACATTCGATTTTGCCGCTCTTTCCGAACATCGTTCCTGCCCGGAGGATCGCTCCCGGCGTTTCGTTCTCCTTGGTGCGCTGGATGCGGCACTTCGCCAGAGGACATATCCCGTTCGGACGTTCATGCAATTTTCAAGGTTCAGGTGCGATTGCAAGACCATTTTAGCGAAAAATATAGCCCTCTCCCGTATATCCAAGAGGTCGGAAAACGCGCTGAAAAACGCAGATTTCCACGCTCATGGACAAGACCGGGAAAGGGCGAAAATTTGAAGGGAGGACGCCGTTATGCAGCCAAAGCTCACCATTCAGGAACGGCTCAAAGACCTGCGCGTGGAGCGCGGTCTGACGCTGGAACAGCTATCTGCGGAAACAGGTATTTCAAGGTCCGCGCTGGGAAAATACGAAGCCGACGATTTCAAGGACATCAGCCCGTTCAGTATGGTGGAGCTGGCAAAGTTCTACGGCGTGTCCACCGATTACCTGCTGGGGCTGACAGAACAAAAAAATCACCCAAACACAGAGCTGGACGCTCTGCACTTGGGTGATGATGCAATCGAAGTGTTGAAAACAGGCAAGTTCAATCACAGGTTGCTGTCGGAGTTGATCTGCCATAAAGATTTCCAGCGGTTTATGCTGGACGCTGAGATTTATGTTGACCGGATTGCAGATATGCGGGTCAAGGATATGAACGCCGTTTTGGAAGCCGTCCGGCAGATGGCATTGATGAAAAACGGCGGCGAGGAGAATGATCTGCACCTGCGGACGCTGGAAGTCGCGCAGATCAGAGAGGACGAGTATTTCGGAAGTCTGATTGCAGATGATCTGAAAGATATCCTCCGTGACATTCGAGAGCAGCATCGCCCCGACACTATGACTGCGGATGAAAGCTCCCTCGTAGCAACAGTACAGGGGCAGTTGCAGGATGCGATGAATTTTGAGGGCAGTTCCGAGGAAAAGCAAGTCCGTTCGTTCCTCGCTACCTTTGGTATTGATTATGACAAGCTCACCAAAGAGCAATTCATCTCGCTGATTGAAATACTCAAGATGTCCAAATACTTGAAAAGCCCAATCAACCAGCGAGGGAAAGCAAGACCACAGTTGCAGCACGGGAAAGGAAAAAAGAAACGCAAATAAGGAAAAGCCGCTATATTCAGTGAAAACCTGAATATAGCGGCTTTTCGTTGTCCAACCCTGCCTGACAGATGCTCATTTCGTAATTTCGGTCTAAACCTGTTTTACGAACACCCGTCTAAGGCCCCGGCGCTCCGTTAATCGTTCTTTCTGCGATATTTCTTCCTGTCCCGGCGGGTCCTTACTCCTCCTCGTCGGTGACAATCAGGCCGTAGCCGCCGTTCTTCCGGTGATAGACGATGGAGATGCTGTCGTCATCGCTGTTGCGGAAGACATAGAAATCGTGGTCCAGCAGATTCATCTGCAAAATGGCCTCCTCGGGGCTCATGGGTTTCACGGCGAAGCGCTTGGTGCGGACAATGTGGAACTCCGACTCCTCCGCCACGGAGAAGTCATCCGCCGGCGCGGCGGGGAAGCCCTCCGACCGCAGGCGCTTGGCAAGGCGGGTCTTGTTCTTCAGAATCTGGCGCTCAATATAGCTGACGGCGGCGTCAATGGCGCCCCGCATATCTCCATCCGGTTCCGTTGTCTGCGCCCGGAGGATGGTTCCGGCATCCCGGATGGTAATCTCCACGGTGCACAGCTTGTCTTTCTCCACGGTAAACGTCACGAAGGCGGCTGCGTCCTCCCCATGGAAATACTTCTCCAGCTTTTCCAGACGCTTCTCGGCGTATTCCTTGATGGAGTCGTTCAGGGGGACTTTCTTGCAGGCGTAGGTATACTTCATAAAACTCGCTCCTTTCGTGAAAGAGGGGATGATAGGTTCCCTCCCATTGTGGATAGTATAGCATAGTTCTGCCGGATTTGCCAGAGGAAATAGTAAAAGTTAACAAAAAATTCCAATTCGACAAACAGCGTGGAAATTCCGCAAAGCCTCCCATTTACAATAGGGGCAGTTCGTGGTACCATCATCGAGGAAGCTTTCCAATACCCCATCTCTTTAAGCCGCCTGTCAGGCGGCTTCTTTTTATCCACAGGCGCAGAAAACCCGGCGCATGGCTTTGCCATGCGCCGGGTGTGTTTCCTGAAATTACCGTCTGCGGCGGCCGCCCTGCTTGCCGGAAATATTCCGGTTCAAATCCGCCATTTTCCGCTCCGAGGAGGAGAGGAACTGCTTCAGCTTGTCCTCAAAGGCGGTGTCGCCGGAGGGGGGATTCGCTGCCGCCGTGACAGGGGTGCGGCGGGGAGCCGGGGCGGACTGGGATACAGCCGGCCGCGGCGTCTGCTGCCGGGGCTGGAAGGAATGCTGTGCCGGGCGTTCCGGCGCAGGCAGCGCCTTTTTGATGGAAAGATCCAGCTTCCCGTCCTTGATGGCAAGAAGCTTCACCTTGACGGTCTGCCCCTCCTGAAGAAAATCGTGAACGTCGTTGACATAGGTATTGGCGATCTCCGAAATATGTACAAGGCCGGATTTTCCGCCCTCCAGTGCTACAAAAGCGCCGAATTTGGTGATGCTTGTGACCTTGCCCTCCAAGATTGCTCCGACCTCGTATTCCATAAATGGTGCTGCTCTCCTTCTTCCAGATTCACCGGCGCGGTGCCGGAAAGTTGCTGCTCAGTTTGACTTGTCGTAAAAGACATATTCGTCCGGATCCGTCCAGCCCAGTTCGTCCCGGGCCAGTTCCTTCATCTTCTCATCCGTCACGCCCTCGTCGATGTCGGCCTTCAGCGTCTCATTGCTCCGGGTCATGGTTTCCACCTGCCGGGCCGTGCGGTCCTTGACCGTCTGGGCATCGGCAATCTGGCTCCGCAGGCTGTACAGCTGCCAGCCGAGGACGGCGAGAAGCAGAAGAATCACGGTGTGGATCAGCAGACCGCCGGATCTTCTCTTTGCGGGGGCTTTTTCTTCCTTTGTCATGCGGCTGTCCTCCTTTCCCACGGGCTCCGAAAATCTCGCATTTTATTGTAGCGTATTTTTCACAAAAATAAAAGAACTTTTTCGTCTGTCTGACGATTTTTTTGCAGGGCACCGCCGCTTTCCTGAAAGGCCAGGCCAGCAGGTGCAGAAATTCCGCGCCTCCATCCAGCCAGAACTCCCAGACAGGGCGCAGGGCGGCGGAAAACAGGGTGAAAAACAGGATGCAGCCGCCGCCTGCCCCCAGCAGTACAAAGCCCCGCAGCTGCCCCTCCGCCTGCCGCAGTACAAACAGGAACAGCGCCGTCCCGGCGGTAAGGCAGTACAGCAGATCCGCCGCGCCCGTCAGCCGGGGCAGCCGCAGCCGCACGGCCCGCAGCAGGTCGTACCACAGCCCTGCTCCCAGCCCCAGCAGCACCGCCAGCAGAAAGGGGCGCAGCTGATCCGCAATCTGAAAGCCCATAGGCGGCGCTCAGCCGAAGAGGCGGCTGAAAAAGCCGCCCTGACGCTCCGGCGCGTCCTCATAGGACACGGAGTCGATGCGGCCGTCCACAAACAGTTCCCCGCCCTCCAGAGACAGCTTGCCGATATGAAGATTCTCGCCGGTGACGATGAGGGTTCCGGCGGAGGTGGTCATAATGACGCCGTTTTCGTCAAAGCGCTCCACATCCTCCACGCCGGAAACGTTGAGATGCTCCCGGCCCGTCAGTTCCAGACGGTGGCTGGCGGCGGGGATACTGAACTCGTTGGTCATGGATCCATCCCTCCCTGTCCACAGTGTATGCGGACGGGGCAGGAGATAGAAGCGCCGGGCGGCAGCCCGTCAGATCTGGCGGTACAGGGCAGCGGCCTCGCTCTGGCGCACCGTTTCCTGCACGGACAGCACCTCCACCGTAAGGGTTCTGGCGCCGAAGCGCAGGGAGATCTGATCCCCCTCCTTCACCTCATAGGAAGCCCGGGCGGGCTTGCCGTTGACGGTGACCAGCCCATTGTCGCAGGCCTCGTTGGCCACGGTGCGGCGCTTGATGAGCCGGGAAACCTTGAGATATTTGTCCAGACGCATGGTAAAATCCTCTCTGAAAACAAAGAAGGGGGCTGCGCCCCCTTCTCATTCCGGTTTATTCGGACACAGCGTCCTTCAGAGCCTTGCCGGCCTTGAACACGGGCACCTTGGAAGCGGGGATCTCAACGACCTCCTTGGTGCGGGGGTTGCGGCCGGTACGGGCGGCGCGGCTCTTGACTTCAAAAGAGCCGAAGCCAACCAGCTGCACCTTGTCGCCTTCCTTCAGGGCGTTGGTGATGGCGTTCAGGGCGGCGGAGACGGCAGTCTCGGCGTCCTTCTTGGAGATTTCTGCGGAAGCCGCTACGGCGGCAATCAATTCGGCTTTGTTCATGAGTATATCCTCCTGTAAATGAAATGGAATCCAAACTTTATCTCTTATCGCGTCGGCGATGAAGATTCCTCTTTTGCCTGCTGCCACAGGCTGATTTTTTCGGCCTCCGTATAGTCCCCAAGAGGCCTGTCCGCCCGTTCCGTCACACGGCGGAAGCGGGTCTGAAATTTGTCGCAGGCGCGGTGGAGGGCATCCTCCGGATCCACGCCGGACATCTGGGCGATTTTGCAGAGAATGAACAGCGCGTCACCCAGTTCCTCCCGGATGCCGTGAGGAGAACCTGCGTCTCCGCCGGCCTCTGCGGCCTGCCGCAGTTCGGCGGCTTCCTCCTCCAGCTTGTCCAGCGCACCGCTGACGGAGTCCCAGTTGAAGCCCGCCTTTACGGAGCGGGAAACCACCTTTTCCGCCCGCCACAGGGCAGGCAGCGTGTGGGGTACGGCCTCCACGGCGTCCGCCGGGGAAGCATAGCCCTTCTCCCGCTTCTTCTGCGCCTCCCAGCCCTCCAGCGCCTCTGCGCTGTCGGAGGCCCTGGCGTTTCCGAACACATGGGCGTGGCGGAATACCAGCTTCTGTGCCACGCCGTCCACTACGTCGTCGGCGCTGAAGTGTCCCCGCTCCTCTTCCATGGCGGCATGGAACACCACCTGCATCAGCACGTCCCCCAACTCTTCCTTCATGCCGGAGGTGTTGTCCCGGTCAATGGCGTCCAGCGCCTCGTAGGTTTCCTCCAGAAAGTTCCGGCGGATGGATGCGTGAGTCTGCTCCCGGTCCCAAGGGCAGCCCCCCGGGCTTCGCAGCAATCGCATGACGGTGAGAAGGTCTTCCCAGTCATAGCGCTCTTTCTTTTGAAAATTTACCATATCTCCACTGCCTTTGCAAGCTATTTTGACCTGAATCCATTGAAATTACAGGATTTTTTATAAAATGTTCACTTCAGGCGCAAAAGTTTGGCTATTTTTTCGCCCTTGGGCAGGGATTTTACATCCTCCGCCCGCAGAATCCGCAGAAGAATCACCAGAATCCCGTAAACCACCACGCCGGCCAGAATGCCGCAGAAGGTGGCCAGCGCGTTGACGCCGTAGGCACTGTGGCCGCTGAGAACTTTGGAAACAAGGCCGCACACGGCCCAGGCGGCAGCCCCCATAATGACGGAGGCAATCACCGGCTTGGCAAACAACTGGATATACCTGGGCTTCTGGGGGGAGTACTTCCACACAAAGAACAGGTTCAGTACACAGATGGTCAGGTAGCAGCAGAGGGTGGAAATGGGTGCGCCGTGGATGCCGATGGCAGGATTGCCCACCAGAATGTAGTTCATGACTACCTTCACTGCGCCGCCGGCAATCACGGTGAAAATCGGCAGTTTTTCCTTGCCGTAGGTCTGAAGGATGGCGTTGGTGAGAATCATCAGGCAGATGAAAATCAGGGCAATGCCCAGCAGCTGCAGATGAGGGCCTGCCGCCAGCGCGTCCTCCGGCTGAAGGGGAAGCATCAGAATCTCAATGGGCGTGGACAGCACGGAAAGGCCGATGCCTGCCGGCAGCGCCAGAATGGCGATGAGTCGGAAGGCGGAGGAAATGATGCGGTCCGCCTCGGCGTGATCCTTCCGGGCCAGCGCCGCCGCAGCAAAGGGAATCAGGCTCATGGTGACGGGGTAGACAAAGGAGGCCACCATGTTGGGCATATTCATGGCGATGCGGTACTGGCCGTTGAGGACGGCCGCCGCCTCCTCGGCAAGACCCAGACCGTTCTGCAGCCGCCCCATGACGATTTTGGTGTCGATGATATTGATGATGCTCATGGCGGAGTTGCTGAGGGTGATGGGCACGCCGATGAGCAGAATCTGCCGGATAATCTGGCCGCTGGAGGAGGGGACGTCCAGAGATTCCTTCCGGTTCCGGTGGGTGGCCAGATACCCGCACAGAAACAGCATGGACACCGCCGTGCCTGCCGTAACGCCCACGATGGCGCCGGCGGCGCTGCGCTCGGCGGTGCCTCCGATGTGCAGCACATACCAGGCCAGCGGCAGGCCGATGCCCAGCTTCAGCAGGGCTTCCAGCACCTGACTGACGGCGGTGGGGGTCATATTCCCCTGTCCCTGGGTGTAGCCCCGCATACAGGCCAGCAGGCACACGCAGAATACCGCCGGCGCCAGCGCCTGCACGGCGGCGGCAGCCAGAGAGTTGTTCAGGAACCGCGCCAGCGCGTCCGCCCGGAAGAACATCAGCACGGAGCACACCAGCCCCAGCCCGAAGAACAGCCAGATGGCAGTGGAGAAAATTTTCCGCTTTTCGTTTTCCAGTCCCTGGGCGTGAGCCTGACTGGTCATCCGGGAGATGGCCAGAGGCAGACCCGCCGTGGAAAAGGTCAGCAGGAAGTTGTAAATCTGATAGGCGGTGTCAAAGTAAGTCTGCCCCGCACTGCCCAGAATATTGCTCAGGGGGATTTTGTAGGCCGCGCCGATGAGTTTGACCACCACCACCGCCGCCGTCAGGATGGCGGCGCCGCCCAGAAAGGATTGCTTTTTCGCAGGAGATGCCATGTGCGTTACCTCGCGTTTCGAAATTCAGGGGGACTGGCAGACCGTCAGCCCGTCTTTGTGAAAAAGTATGAGCCTGCGGGGCAGGTTATGCGCCGGAGCGCCCCGCCGCTCAGAGCCGTTCGCCGCAGTCCCGGCAGAAAACGTCGCCGGGGCGGACTTCCCGTCCGCAGCGGGGGCAGAGCAGGTGAATCACCGGCTCCCCTTCCAGTTCCAGAAGCCGGGCTTTCAGGCCGTCAATCTCCTGCATTTTCTCCAGCAGCACATCGGAATCCGTGGGATTGCCGGTGTGGGTGGCGTACAGCAGTTCCCCCAGTTCCCGGAGGGCGGTGTTGACGGCGGCGTGGAGGTCTGCGATTTCCAGCTGACGCTTCGCGGCGTCCGTCAGCTTTTTCGCCCCCAGCCCGATGGTGCAGAGGGTGTCCTGAATCACTTCCTCCGCTCTGCTCCGGTATGCTTCATAACCATGTTTCATAAATGACCCTCCCTGCGGCCAACGCCGCGTTTATGCTTCCGGGATGTATTTTGCATAGAATTCCGCAAAGGCGGCCTGATTCTGCCGGGCTTTTTCCGGCCGCTGCGTATATTCCGCAGGATATTTCAGATTAAAGACCCGCTCGATGTGGTTGGTGCCGGGCTCCACCATCTTGGTGGAGCCGCCTGCCCCGAAGGACAGGATGGAGCAGAGTTCCGACATGATGTCCACGTTGTACCAGCACTCCCCGCCGGGACGGCACCAGCCCACGTTTTCAAAGCTGCCGGACATATATTTCTGCCGGTAGAGGTAGTAGGGGGCGAAGCCCGCCTGCCGCAGGGTGGGGGCGGCATAGTCCAGCATGGCCTGCACGGCCTCCCCGTCCGGGACGCTGAGTCCCTCCGTCAGAATCCGGCTGCCCTTTTTCAGCGCCAGCGTGTGGACGGTGATATTGTCGGCTCCCAGTTCCAGACATTGGTCCAGTGACCGGCGGAAGCCCTCCGGCGTGTCCTCCGGCAGGCCGGCGATGAGGTCCATATTCACATGGGGGAAGTGATAGGCCCGCACCAGTTCCATGGCCCGCACCGTCTCCGCCGCCGCGTGGCGGCGGCCGATGGCGGCCAGCACGCTGTCCTCCATGGTCTGGGGATTGACGGACACCCGGGTGACGCCGTGGCATTTGAGCACTGCCAGCTTTTCCGCGGTGATGGTGTCCGGCCGGCCGGCCTCCACGGTGATTTCCGGACAGGCGGAGAGGTCAAAGGATTCCTCCACCGCCGTCAGCACCGCGTCCATCTGCTCCGCCGTCAGGGTGGTGGGAGTGCCGCCCCCCATATAGAAGGTGCGGGGGCGCAGATGTGCCTTCTCCACCGTCTCTCCGCCGGAGCGGATTTCGGTGATGAGCGCCTTCACATACGGCTCCACCAGAGAAAAACTCCGCTCTACGCTCTGGCTCACAAAGGAGCAGTAGGCACAGCGGGTGGGGCAGAAGGGAATGCCCACATACAGGTCGATGTCCCGCTTTTCCAGCCGCTGCCGGGCGCGGCAGCCCACCGTGCCGGTTTCCAGCGCCAGCGCCGCCCGATCCTCGGAGACAAAATAGTGGCGCTTCAGGTAGTTTTTGGCTTCCTCCGGCGTTTTTCCCTCCATCAGCGCCCAGGTGACGGGCTTGTCGGGGCGGACGCCGGTGAGCATCCCCCAGGGGGGCAGGGTCAGCTTCCCGGCGGCACGTCCTGCCTCCGTCAGCTGCGGATACAATTCCAGGAACGCCAGATAGAAGCAGGCCACCACAGCGTGGCGCCGCTGTCCCTCTTTTTCAAAGTCCGTGCCGGAGAGGGGCGAGGCAAATTCCCCGGCGGCGGCGCTGCCCTGATAGTGCAGGGACGCCGCAACCCGGCACTCCGTATCGGTTTCCCATGCCGTCAGGCGGCACCAGTCCTCCTCCCCCGGCTCCACAGTGCCGTACACCGGCTTTTCCAGCGGGAAGAGGTTCATCAGGCTCTGCTCCACGATGTACCGCTCATCGTGGCCGTGAAATTCCAGCTTCATCCGTTGCGGCTCCTCAGCGCCATCTGCACATAGGGATTGGTGCGCCGTTCCCGCTCCAGCGTGCTTGGCTCCATATGGCCGGGCAGCACCCGGTAATCCCCGGGCAGTGCCGCCAGCCGGTTCAGGGAGTCCATCATCTCCTCCATGCTGCCGCCGGGGAAGTCCGTCCGGCCGCAGGAGCCGGCAAACAGGGTGTCCCCGCACAGCAGCGTGTCCCCGCACAGCAGCGTGACGCTGCCCCGGGAATGGCCGGGGGTGTGGAGCACCTGAAGTTCCAGCGTCCCCACGGTGAGGCGGTCGCCCTCTTTATAAAAATTCACGCCGCCGAAGGGAATGCGGGACAACTCGGCTTTCAGGGGAAAAAGCTGCACATTCGGAAAATCGAAGTCCGCTTCGTGAATATAGATTGCCGTGGGAGGCAGGGCTTCTGCCAATGCCGCCACGCCGCCGGTGTGGTCGTAGTGTCCGTGGGTCAGCAGGATTTTGTCCACGGCGCAGCCCAGCTTTTCCACGGCGGAGAGAATCAGTTCCGGTTCCCCGCCGGGGTCAACCACGGCGCAGGTATGGGTAGTTTCATCGCAGAGAAGATAGCAGTTGGTGCCGATGGAACCAACCTGCAAGGCCTGAATCTTCATGGGACACACCTCCTCCAAATCGGTCAGGTTTCGGTATCGAACAGAATGGTCACAGGGCCGTCATTCTGGGAATAGACCTGCATATCGGCGCCGAACTCGCCGTGCTGCACCTCAAAGCCCCGCTGGCGGCAGTGAGCCATGAACCGCTCATAAAGAGGAATGGCCAAATCCGGCTTGGCGGCGCCGGAAAAGCCTGGGCGGCGGGAGGAGGTATCGGCATACAGGGTAAACTGGGACACCACCAGCAGGCTGCCCCCCACCTGTTCCAGATTCAGGTTCATTTTTTCGTTTTCGTCTTCAAAGACCCGCAGGTTGCAGATCTTATCCGCCAGCTTGTCGGCAACGGCTTCCGTATCGTTGGGGCCAACCCCCAGCAGCACCAGAAAGCCGGTGTCAATCCGGCCGTTGACCTTTTCGTCAATAACCACCGAGGCGTTTTTCACCCGGGTAACAACTGCGCGCATGGCAATGACTCCTTCTTTTTTGTTGAGAGTGGGACGCAGCGCCCTCCGGGGGCAGGCTGCGTCAGCCCACCGGGCGGTTGACCTTCAGCACGCCGGAAATCTGATGGAGTTTGTTCATCAGAGCGGCCAGCTGGGCGCTGTCCCGGATCCGCACCTCCACCCGGATGATGGCGAAGCCGTCCTCCGTACTGCGGGTGTTCAGCCCCAGCACAAAGGTCTTGGTGGTGGAGAGGGCGGAGGAAATGTCCAGCAGCAGGTTCAGCCGATCCTTGCAGACCACCTCAATGGCGGTGGGATAGCTGTCGTTGGTGTCGCTGCCCCAGGAAACCCGGATCCAGCGGTCAGGCTGCTCCTTCCGCTTTTCCGGGGAGGCGTTGGGGCAGTCCGCCCGGTGGACGGACACGCCGTACCCCCGGGTGATGAAGCCTACAATGTCGTCCCCCGGCACCGGGGAACAGCACTTGGAGAATTTCACCAGACAGTTATCCAGCCCCTCCACGATGATGCCCTGCTCACTTTTCACGGCTTTGGGCTGCTTGGGAGCGTCGGCAGGCTTCGGCTCTTCCCGGGTTTCCGCGGCGGCTTCCAGCGCCATCTGCTGCTGCAGCCGCTGCTGCTGGCGGCGCTGAAGTTCTCCCTGAATGCGGCTCACCGCCTTCTGGGCGGTGAAGCCCCCGTAGCCGATGGCGGCGTACAGGTCATCCAGTGAGGGATAGGCCACCTTTTTCAGCAGTACCGGCAGGAACTCCGGATCCAGCACATCCTTCATGGCGATGCCGCAGTGGCGCAGTTCCGCGTCAAAGGCGGAGCGGCCGTTGGCAATGTTCTCCTCCCGGCGCTCCTTTTTGAACCACTGGCGGATCTTGGAGCGTGCCTCGGTGGACTTGGCGATTTTCATCCAGTCCCGGCTGGGGCCTTTTGCGTTCTTGGAGGTGAGGATCTCCACAATATCGCCGTTTTTCAGCACATGATCCAGCGTGACGATGCGGTTATTCACCTTGGCGCCGATCATGCGGTTGCCCACGGCGGAGTGGATGGCGTAGGCAAAGTCAATGGGGGTGGCGCCGGCAGGCAGGTTCTGCACGTCGCCGTTGGGGGTGAACACAAACACCTCGTCGGCGAACATATCCACCTTCAGGGAGTGGATGAACTCCTCGGCGTCGGCGCCCTCCTGATTTTCCAGCAGGCGGCGTACCCACTCATACTTGCCCTCGGTACCGGCTCCCTGCCCGTTCTGCTTGTACTTCCAGTGGGCAGCCACGCCGTACTCGGCGATTTCGTGCATCTCTCTGGTGCGGATCTGCACCTCGAAGGGGATGCCGTCATTGCCCATGACGGTGGTGTGGAGGCTCTGGTAGCCGTTGGGCTTGGGGGTGCCGATATAGTCCTTGAACCGCCCCAGAATGGGCTTGTACAGGTCGTGAATCACCCCCAGCACGTTGTAGCAGTCGCTGACGGTGTCCACCACCACCCGGAAGGCGAAGAGGTCGAAAATCTCGTCGATGCTCTTGTTCTGGCTGAACATCTTGCGGTAGATGGAGTAGGGGTGCTTCATGCGGCCGTAGACAATGTGGGAGATGTTCATCTCCTTGAGCCGCTGGTCAATCTGCGCCTGGGTGCGGTTCATGAAGGCCTCATACTCCGGCCGCTTGGCGTCCAGCTTGGAGACAATCTCATCGTAGCCGATGGGATCCAGATACTTCAAAGAGAGGTCTTCCAGTTCCCACTTCATCCGCTGCATTCCCAGCCGGTGGGCAATAGGGGCATAGATCTCCATGGTTTCCAGCGATTTCTGCTTCTGCTTGGCAGGGGACTGGTACTCCATGGTGCGCATATTGTGGAGCCGGTCGGAAATCTTGATGAGGATCACCCGGATGTCCTTGCTCATGGCGATGAGCATCTTCCGGAGGTTCTCCATCTGCTCGTCCTCTTTGGTGGCGTACTGAATCCGGGTCAGCTTGCTGACCCCTTCCACCAGATCCGCCACCGTGGGCGAAGTGAGTTTGGCCACGTCCTCATAGGTGGCGGGGGTGTCCTCAATGACGTCGTGCAGCAGCGCCGCCTCAATGGACTCCGAGTCCAGATGCAGCTCCTCCGCCACAATCTGTGCCACCGCCAGCGGGTGGGTGATATACGGCTCGCCGCTTTTGCGGCGCTGGTCGCCGTGGCTCTTTCTGGCAAATTCGTAGGAGGCGCGGATATGGTCAAAGTCCGCCCCGGGATTATACCCCCGGATGGTGTCCTCCAGATGCTGATACTGTTCGTCCAATGTCATTGCAAGTCACCTCGGTTCATGCCCCATTCCGAATGCGGAGCAGATAGGGGGAAGCCTGGAGATCCACCTTCCCCTGTATGGGATTCAGGCACAGTGTGACCCGTTCCTCCTGACAGGAGAGGGTAATCAGCCCCCGCTCCTGAAAAACCATCAGCGCCAGCCCGGCCCGGAGAAAGCCGTCGCAGCCGCCGGCCTGCCCCGCCAGAGAGCGGAGATAGGGCAGCAGCTCCGTGTCCAGTTTTCCCTGCTTCAGGTGCCGGCTGAGAATCCGCCAGAGGGCGGCAAACTGATCCCGGGAAACCGTCAGCCGGGAGATTTCCTGGGGCGTAAGCGGCCCATCCTCCTCCAGACGGTGCAGCAGCGCCATGGATTCCGCCTCATGGCGGCTGGGGGTCAGGGACGGCCGCAGATCCACCAGCTGCAATTGCAGGGTGGTGGTGCCCCGGAAGGTGTTGGACTGCAGGTAAAACGCGGCGTCCACCCGGCTGCCTGGCTCCGGCTGGGGGGCATCCTCCGGCGCGGAGAAGAAAATGGCGTCAAACCGGCTGGCGCCCTTGCTGAGCCGCAGCTTCAGATGCCGCCCCTGCCCCACGCTCTGGACGCAGTCCACCGTGGCGCCCAGCAGGGCGAACACCGGCCGGGGGTTCCCGGAGCCATAAGGCTCCAGCTGGGACAGGTGCTCCACCTGTTCCAGCGTCATGTCCGCCGGGTTGGAAATGGCGGCGTCCACCTCCAGACAGCTGACGGGCTTCTCCCCGCCGGAGGCGGCCTTCACGAAGCGGTTCATCCGCTGGCGGAAGGCGGCGATGTTCTCCTCCGGGATGGTGAAGCCCGCAGCCAGCTCATGGCCGCCGAAGCCGTCCAGCAGGTCGGCGCAGGATTCCAGCGCGGCGAAGAGGTTGAACCCGCCGTAGGAGCGGCAGGAGCCTTTGCCGGCGCCGTCCTTGAGATGGATCATAAAGCTGGGGGCGGCGTACTTCTCGCTGAGGCGGGAGGCCACGATGCCCACCACCCCCTGATGCCAGTCGGCGCTGGAGAGCACCAGCGCGTTGCGCTCCTCCGGCCGCAGCTTCTCGATCTGCGCCACGGCGTCGGCGCAGATGGAGCGCTCCACCTCCTGCCGTTCCCGGTTCAGGTCGCACAGCCGCCTGGCCAGCTGCTCCGCCCGGGCGGGGTCGGTTTCCTGCAAAAGGTCGGCGGCCAGATCCGCCGCCCCCATGCGGCCGGCGGCGTTGATCCGGGGGGAGAGGACAAATCCGATCTGGATGGAGGTAATGGGCTTGCCCAGCAGCCCCGCCTCCTTCAAAAGGGCATGGATGCCCACAAAATCCGTGTGATCCAGTGACGCAAGGCCGCAGGAGACGATGGTGCGGTTCTCCCCCTCCATCCGCATCACGTCCGCCACGGTGCCGATGGCGGCCAGGGTGCAGTACCGGGCGAAGAGGGCGTTTTCCCGATCCGGGCCCCCCAGCGCCAGCACCAGCTTCAGCGCCACCCCCACCCCCGCCAGATGCTTGAAGGGGTAGGTGTCGTCCGGCCGGTGGGGATCCACCACCGCCACGGCTTTCGGCAGATCCTCCTTGCACTCGTGGTGATCCGTCACCACGGTGTCCATGCCGATGGAGGCGGCAAAATCCACCTCCTCGTTGCCGGTGATGCCGCAGTCCACGGTAATCATCAGGGTGGCGCCCTGCTCCCGGAGGCTGCGGATGGCGTCCCGGCTGAGTCCGTAGCCGTCCTCGATGCGCCGGGGGATGTACCGCAGGCACCGGGCGCCGCAGCCCTTCAGATAGTCCAGCAGCAGCACCGTGGAGGTGATGCCGTCCACGTCGTAATCCCCGAAGACGGCGATGGTTTCGTCCTCCGCCAGCGCTTTCTGAATCCGGGCCACGGCCTTGTCCATATCCCGCATCAGCATGGGGGAGCAGGTCAGGGAGTGCTCCCGTTCCAGCGCCTCGGCGGCGGCCTCGGCGGAGGTGATGCCCCGGGCGGCCAGCACCGCGGCCAGCAGGCTGGGATACCCGGCGTCCCGCAGGCGGGCGGTGTCCTGCTCCGCCGCCGCGGCGATATGCCATTTCTGATATTTCACGCAGCCCGCCCCCTTTTCCGACATTCTGCGGATAAAAACAATAATCCACATTAACAAACATACAGTATAGCAGAAAAAACCGGGGACGTAAAGGGCGGATTTCGGAAAGCCGCATGAATCCGGTGCCCATGGGGCACACTACCATCGATTAACAAGGGCAGACACGGTTTTGACGGGCAGAAATGTCCCCATACCGCGTCAAGCCCCTTGAGAATACGACAGTATTCCCTGCGGGTCTTTCCTTGCCTGGGCACATTTCTGCTCCGGCAAAACTGCAAAGCACCTGCCAGCGATGAATTTACAAGTGATTTTTGGCTTTTGAGGCGCAGGCGGGCTGACGCCCGCCAAGGCGAAAAGGGCAAAAAGCGCCGGAAAGACACGCTGGCAGGCGTATCTGCCCTTGTCAATCGATGGTATACACACCAATTCATCCGGGAGGAATCCTATGCGCAAACGTTTACAAATCTTCTGCCTGCTGCTTCTCCCCTGCCTGACGCTGGCGGGACTGCTGAACCGGGGCGCCCCCGCCGCCCTGACGGCCTCCTCCGACGCCGTTCTTCCCGCCTCCGCCGACAACTGGGGGCTTTCCTTTCCGCAGGAGGGCACACCTCCCGTGGGCAACGCCACGGCGGAATTTCTGGCGCAGTACAACGCGTGGTATGTGGGAGACACGTCGGAGAAGGTGATTTACCTGACCTTTGACTGCGGCTACGAAAACGGCCACACCGCCGCCATTCTGGACGCCCTGAAAAAGCACCATGCCCCGGCGGCGTTCTTTGTGGTGGGGCACATGGTGGAGTCCGCCCCGGATATCGTCCGGCGCATGGCGGAGGAGGGGCACATCGTCGGCAACCACACCTATCACCACCCGGATATGTCCGCCATTGCCGATGAATCCAGCTTCCGGCAGGAGCTGGATTCGCTGGCGGCGCTGTATCAGGAGACAACCGGCCAGCCCCTGTCCCGGTTCTACCGGCCGCCCCAGGGGAAATACAGCGAGGAAAACCTGAAAATGGCGCAGGCGCTGGGGTACGAGACGGTGTTCTGGAGCCTTGCCTATGTGGACTGGTACGCAGACAACCAGCCCACGGCGGAACAGGCCTACGCCAAGCTGCTGCCCCGGATTCACAACGGCGCCATTGTGCTGCTGCACTCCACCTCCGCCACCAACGCCGCCATTTTAGACGACCTGCTGACGAAGTGGGAGGACATGGGCTACCGCTTCGCCCCCCTGACGGAATTGAAGCACGCAGCCGGGGAAAAAGGGGAATAAAAGAAGGGAAGCACCCTTGCGGGTGCTTCCCTTGCTATGGAATCAGCGGAGAACCGCTGAACCGTTTGGATTAGTTGGCATCGTGCAGATCCACGAACAGGTAGGTGAAGTTGCCGTCGGAATCCAGAACGCCGGTGACGGAGAACTTGACAGTCTTGAACTCATTAGCGATCTGCTCGCTGTAGTCGCTGACCAGCTTCTTGGCGGTGACGGTCTTGACCTCGTCATAAACCATGTTGCCATTCTTGTCAGCCTTGACGGTAACAACCATGATCTTGGCGCTGTCGGCCAGATAGTAGGCGTCGCTGGAGGCATCCGCATCCACGAAGGTCACAACGCTGCCCTTCTGGGTGATCTTGGAGTCAGCAGCATAGGACCTAATGGTGTAGTCCTCGCACTTGTTGAAGTCGTCATCGTCAGCCTCAGCCTTGGTCATGTCGGTGATGACCTTGTCGGTGTAGACAACGTCCTCATACAGACCGATCTTGACTGCGCCCTTAGCGCCGACAACATCCGCGTCAGAGTTGATGTCAACAGAGGTCACCTTGCCGTTGACGATGGCGTCATAGGTGTAGATGGTGTCCTCGTCCTCGTTGACGGTTTCATCGGTGGGAGCGCTCTCCAGAATGTACACCAGATCGCCGCTCTTGGCGGTGCTCTTGTCCTTGGCGTCGCCCTTGGAGATCAGGACATACTTGGCATAGTTGGTGCTGCCGTCCATCACGATGGAAACGAACGCCATATCATCCTTATCATTGGAAGAATTGGTGATGGCGGGGACGTTCTTGATGCCGGTGTAGGCCTTGCCGCTCTCGTCCAGAGCGCCAGTCACGATGAACTGAGTCTTGGAGGTAGCGCGATAGCCATTGACCTTGATGCTGTCCTTCTCGGTAATCTTCTGACCGGCGGTGGTAGCATCGTCCTTGCTGTTCAGCTTCTTGGTCAGGTCATAAGAGCCGCCGCTCTTCTCCTTGAAGCTGTACCAGCCGGCAGTGAACTTGAAGTTTTCGTCTGCAAACAGATCCTTGTACTTATCGCCGTCGGGATCCTTGTTCAGGGTGATCTCCTTGTAGGAGCCATCCAGGAACAGAGCGGAGGCGATGACCTTGCTGCTGGTGAGCTTGCCGTCCTTGACAGCCTCGGAAACATAAACCACATCGTCGTCAGCGGAGACGCCGTCGGTGTAGATCACGTTGCCATAGGTGTCCAGATACAGGTCATACTCGTCCTTGATGTTGTACTTGTTATCAGGCTCGAAGGTGGCGTTGTAGCCGTACTTGGTGCCGCCGGCGGTGACGCTGTCGTCCACAGTGTAGCTGGTGACAGTGGCGGTGACCTTCTCGGCCTTGACGATGGACTCAACATACTGGGTGTCTGCCTTTTTCTCATCCTCAGCCGCGATGGTGACCAGGACATAGTCCTCGTCCTCAAAGTCAGCCAGGTTGGACAGGTCGTCCAGAGACAGGGTGGTGTCCACAGAGGGAGCGCCGCTGGCCTTGAACTCAATGCTCAGCTCTTCGTCGTCCTTGTCATAGTCGCTGGTGGCCTGAGCCAGATAAGTCTCGATCTCAACGATGATGACAGAATCATCCTCATTGGCGTTCTTGGCTTCCTGGAAGTAGACCTCAGTCAGGGTGCCCTTGCCGCCGACCTTCTTGCTGCAATCCTTGGTCAGTTCGAACTTGCTGTCCAGATCGGTGGTCTTGTCGAGGCCGTTGACATACAGGGTGATGTCACCATGCGCAATCTTGCCCTTGCCCAGATCGGCATAGATGGCCTTGCCCTTGACCTCGTCGGTGTAGGTCAGGTCGGGAGTGTTGGCATAGGTGCCGACTTCCTTGGACTTCACCTTCCAGGTGGTGGCGGGACGGCCGTAATCGTCAGACTCGGTGGTGCCCTTCAGGTCGGGGAAGTACTTCTCGGCGAACTGCAGGGTGTCGGTGTCGGCGATGGAGGCGGGCAGACCGCTCTTGTTGCCGGTGGTGACTTCCTTGGCGGTGGACTTGTTGGTGAAGGTGATGCCGTTGACGGTGACGGAGTTGTTGTTCTCATACTCCACCATGGTGGCCTTCAGGGTGTTGAAGGCATACAGGCAGGCCTCTTCACGGTTGACAGCCTTGGTGCCGTTGAACTCGCCGTTCAGGCCGTCGTCCAGCTCGATGTGCAGAGCGCGCTTGGCAACCTGGATGGACCAGTTGTTGCCGGTGTAGCCCTCGGTGGTGGCGTCATAGCCCAGAGCGCCCAGCAGCATCTTCATGAAAGCATAGCCGCTGAGGGTGTTGGCGGGACGGAAGGTGCCGTCGGCGTAGCCGCTGATGATGCCTTCCTTGGCGCAGTAGGCGATGTAGCCTGCGAAGTTGTTGGTGGTGGGCACGTCGCTGTAGGGAGCGGCGTCAGCCACCAGAGCGGAGGCGGTGGTGGGGCCAAGGATCAGGTTGCAGATGATCTTGGCGGCAGCACCACGGGTCAGGGTGTTGCTGGGACGGAAGTCACCTTCGGAATAACCGTCGATGACCTTCACGGCGGACATCACGTCAACAGCTTCTTTGTAGTTGATCTTGCTGCTGTCGGTGAAGCCCTTGGCACCGGCGCTGACGGTGACCAGAGACATGGTCATTACCAGAGCCAGTACCAGAGAAAGGAACTTCTTCATGGGGTTTCCTCCTTTTAGATTCTCCCTTCCGGGAGTTGATGTTTGCAAAGCCGGCTTCGCCGTTCCCGCCCCGATCTACATATCGTGGCTAGCCTACCCGGTATCTGGACCGGGGCCTTTCGCGGATCCCCCCGCCTTGCAATGCCTAATTTAGCAGGTGTTTTTTCCGTTGTAAACCGTCTGGGGCATCCTGTAATCAAAGAGTAAAATTAGCCGGGAATTATGTGAAAATCGTGTAGTGAATGGACTAAAAAGTGTGATTTTTGTTTTCCGGCAGGCGGTAGGTCTTCCCCTCCCGCACCAGCCCCCCGCCCCGCACCAGCCCTTGCAGCAGATGGGTGGCCTGATGGGGGGCGATGCCCAGCAGACGGGTCACGTCCTGCCGGCGGCAGGTGCCGTGAGCCTTGAGATAGTCCCGCAGAATCTCCGGCTGCTCCGACGGCGATGCCGCCCGGCCGGCGGGATAGTACCGCGCCCCGGTTTTCACCAGCCTGCCCTCCCGCGCCATGCGGTCAAGGTGCGTCCACGCCGTCCGGGGGGACACCCCCAGCAGCCGCACCACGTCCGCCCGCTCCAGCCAGCCCTTTCTCTCCGCCTGCTCCGTCAGCGCCCGGTTCACCCGCTGCTCCTTCGCCCACGCGGTGAGGCTCCGGAGGCTGAAGCCCTCCAGCCCGCCCCGGATCATGGCCGTCCGGGTCACCACGGAAATCCGGGACTGATCCATGGGGCGGCCGGTGCCGGGGGCGGTGAGCACCTGCGGCTCCGCCGGGTTTTTCCGCCGCTGCCGCGCCTCCTGCAGCATTCGCCGCAGACGGATGCCCATGTCGATTTCCCGGCCGGGCAGACGGAGGACGCCGGCGGCGAAATCCACCTGATCCCACGTCAGCGCCGCGATTTCCCCGGGCTGCAGCCCCAGCTGCCAGCACAGCCAGATGGCCAGCCCCGCCGGAGAGCTGCCCTCCTGCTGGACGATGCGCCAGAGGGTGTACTCCGTTTCGTCCTCCCCGGCGGCTTCGGCGGGGGGCGGGCTTTTCCGGGTGTCCGCCGGGAACGTGGCCCGCAGGCTGGACACCGCCATGCCGCTGACCCGGGCGGCATACGCCCAGCCGCCGGTTTCAATCTGCCGGAACACCCAGTCCCGCCGCAGATCCTTCAGGGACACCGTCTGCCCCTCCCGGTTCAGGGCTTCCCGCGCCAGCCGGGAGACGTTTTCCGGCGTCATGGGCTTCCGGCCGCGATCCGCCAGAATCACCCGGTTGGAACGGGTATGATGCATCGCCCAGCGCCGCCGGAGGCACGCCTCCGTGGAGGGCTCCATGGGGACGCTGCGATCCGGCAGCAGCAGGACGCGGTTGTCCAGATCCACCTGCTCCCAGGTCAGGTCGTTGAGTTCCTTCCGGCTCAGCCCCTGCAGCCACGCCAGCCGGAGGATGGCCCCCGCCGGGCTGTCCGGCTCCCGCTCCAGAATCCGCGCCATGGCCGCGCCGTCCGGGCGCTTGAAATCCGCCGCCATAAAAACCTCCCCCGCGCCGCCCCGGCAGGCGGCGGGGAACGGAATCCATATTCCGTTTCGCGGCTGCCGGGAAAGCGGCGCATTTTCTGTGCTCATTTTATCCTGTTTTGGGGCAAAGCACAAGAGTCCGCCGGGAAACTTTCCAAATGCAAACGCAAAAAGTAAGCTGCGGAGGAAGGATTCTTCAGCAGCTTCAGACAGTGCGGCCATTTTCCTGTTTTGTCAGGGGAATGGCCGCTTATTTGCGTCAAAATTCGCGGAAAAGCCCCTTTGCGCGCACCTTCCCGTGAAACGGAATATGGATTCCGTTTCAGCGCACCAGCCGCAGCCCCTCCAGCTGGCGGCGGTGCTCCTGCCCGGTGGTCAGCAGATAGATGCGGGTGGTTTCGATGCTGGAATGCCCCAGAATGTCCGCCAGCTTCACCAAGTCCCGGTACACCCGGTAGTAGGCCGTGGCAAACAGCCGCCGCAGGTTGTGTGGGAACACCCGGGAAGGCTCCACCCCCGCCGCCCCGCACAGCCGCTTCATCTCTTTCCAGACCCGGCTGCGCCCTATGGGCTTCCCGCTTCCGGTGAGGAAAATCTCCCCGGAGGCGGTTTTCTGCCGTTTCGCATAGTTCAGCAGCTTCCGGCACAGCTTCTCCGGCAGGAGGATGGTGCGGATTTTCCCCTTGAGGCTCACGGTGGCCTGCCCCGCCCGGGCGGCTTCCACCGTGACGTACCGCAGTTCGCTGACCCGGATGCCGGCGGCGCAGATGGTTTCCATAATCAGTGCGATTTTCTCCCGGCCCATCCCGCCGGCGGCGGAGAGGAGTTTTTCGTAGTCTCCCCGGCGCAGTTCCCGCCCGGCGTCCCGGAACAGCCGGCGCTGGATTTTCAGGTAGCGAGCGCGGCACTCCGTCCAGCCCAGAACCTGAAACAGGCCGTTCAGGGCGGCCAGGGAGGCATTCACCGTGGAGGGCGAGCAGCCGTCCTTTTTCTGCAGCTGCTCCTTCCACGCCACCACCGTCTGCTTGGTTACCGGCGCTCCTGCCAGAAACGCCGCAAACCTGCGGACGCTCCGCAGGTACTTTTCCACCGTGGCCTTTGACCGCTCCGCCTGACAAAGGGCGGCGGCAAAGGCGCCAATTCGCTGCTCCGTGAGATAGTGTTCTTCCATAACGGGACTCCTCGTATAAAATGTGATGGTTCCCATTTTAACCGCGGAAAAGAGCGGCGGGCAAGCCCCTCCGCCACCGGGCGCCGCAGGGAGGAACGCCGGTATCCGGAAATCCGTCTCGATTTTCTTTCCCAATGCGCCATGGCCGCAGATTTGTGGTATACTTGGTTCAAGTAAGTGAACGGAGGTGCCGAGTGCATGGAAGAAAACGCAGGCACGCCGCAGATTGAGCGGCTTTCCGCCGCCTTTGCGGCCTGCGCAAAGATACTCACCGCCATTGGAGACGAAACCCGGCAGCACCTGATTCTGGAAATGATGCGGATGGGGGACTGCCGCGGTGTGCGGGTGGGAAAAATCACCGAAAAGACGAACCTGTCCCGGTTGCTTTTTGCTTCCTCCTTTGCTTTAGTTCTTTCTTTATATCATTTCTGAACCCGTCCGACGGGAATATTGGGTGTTCATCAAGGACAGCCCAGAGATCATCAAATGCGACATTACCTTCGTTTTCAAGAACGGAACCGAGGTCAAAATCGGAGCATAAACTACAAGGTCGCAAGATCGTTCGCATTTTTGGGTGAACGGGTTTTGCGGCCTTTCTTTTGCGCTCTTGAGGAATCATTAAAATGTGCACACCCCTCCGCCGAAAATGCACACCCCTCAACCCTTCGTTAAAAAGTGTTATGGGAGAAAATGAAAAAGGCTCCGCAGCTACCGTTTCCGGAACGCCACGAAGCCTTATATCGTTAAATAGTATCGAAAAAACCTTGTAAATCAAGGACTTTGCAAAAAGAAACCGGACACCAATCAAGATACGCACTGTATCAAAATTGGTGTCCAGTTATGGTGCCGGTGGTGGGACTCGAACCCACACGGAGTCGCCCCCGGCGGATTTTGAATCCGCTACGTCTACCATTCCATCACACCGGCATCTTTATAGGGTGCTGCATCATACGACAAAAGCAGGGGCACGTCAGAATCTGCACAGTCCCGGTTCTGCTTTGAAGACACGGGCTTCAGCATCACGGCCAACCCCGGAGCAGCACGAACTTTGTTTATTATATCGGATACAGGCGAAAAATTCAAGTACCATCGTCCTTCCTTTTCACTTTTTTTGTGGGGGACTGCAATTCCCTTAGACAGGAGAATAAACAGGCAGGCTTTCAAGTCCGTTCCAAAAGGTAGCCCCACTTTCCGCAATTTACCCGGGAAACTCTGCCGCCGGCCTTCCCCTGCCGTATTCACTGTCCAGTCTGTTTGGCAGGCCTTCCTGGGGGAATCTGCCTGCCGGCGGTTGCGCATTGCCGGACAGTCTGCTATACTGGGACTGGCAGCGAAACGGCGGGGCTGCGCTCCGCCGTTTCCCATTTCTGATGGTTTGAAAGGAGGCACGGACCATGATTCTGACGGTTCCCTGCCTGTTTGGTTTGGAAAGTCTGGTGGCGGAGGAAATGCGCCGCCTGAATCTGAACAATGTCCGGGCGGAAAACGGCCGGGTGCACTGCGACGGCACCCCGGCGGACATTGCCCGGCTGAATATCAATCTCCGCTGCGGCGCCCGGGTGCTGATGGAGCTGGGTTCCTTCCCTGCCCGGGATTTTGAAGCGCTGTTTCAGGGGGTATATGCCCTGCCCTGGGAGGCGTATATTCCCGGTGACGGAGAATTTCCCGTAAAGGGCTATTCCCTGAATTCCCAGCTGCACTCCGTGCCCGCCTGTCAGGCCATTGTGAAAAAGGCCGCCGCCAAACGGCTGGGAGAGAAGTACGGGCTGGAAACCCTGCCGGAATCCGGCAGCCGGTATCAGATTCGCTTCTCCATCATCAAGGACGTGGCCACGCTGTATCTGGACACCTCCGGCGAGGGACTGTACAAGCGGGGCTACCGTGCCCGGAACATGGGCGCCCCCCTGCGGGAAACTCTGGCGGCGGCGCTGGTGCTGCTGTCCCGCTACCGGGGGAAGGACCCCTTCTGCGACCCCTTCTGCGGCAGCGGCACCATCCCCATCGAGGCGGCGCTCATTGCTAAAAACCGCGCCCCGGGGCTGGATCGCAGCTTTGCCGCCCAGAAGTGGAAAAACATGGACGCAAAGCTGTGGCTGAATGCTGCCGAAGAGGCCATGGATCAGGAGTTCCACGGGAATTACGACATCTGGGGCGGCGACATAGACCCCGCCGCCGTGGAACTGGCGCGGCACAATGCGGAACTGGCAGGGGTGGAGGACTGCATCCGATTTGAAGTGGCGGACGCTGGAAAGTTCCACCGGGACAGCCAGTACGGCCAGCTGGTAACCAACCCTCCCTACGGTGAGCGCCTGCTGGAAAAGAAGGAGGCCGAGGAGCTGTACCGGGCCTTCGGCGCCGCCCTCCGGGATCTGCCCCCCAAATGGCGGGTGGTGGTGCTCAGTTCCCACACGGAGTTTGAGCGCTGCTTCGGCCGAAGCGCCGACAAAAAGCGCAAACTCTACAACGGCATGATCAAGTGCGACGCCTTCCTGTACGGGAAATAATCGGAGGAATCCTGCCAAAGCAGCGGATACTTTCAGTATAATTTTGTCAGCAAATTGCGAATCGTATCGCATTTTGCCGGAAGGGGAGGCCTATCCATGCGGCACATTTTCATCATCAATCCCAATGCCGGAAAAAAAGACCAGACAGGCCGGATCTATGAAATGGCAGACCGTCTCCGTCAGACCCACGGTCTGGAGTGCCAGTGCCTGCTGACCCAGCGCCCCGGCGGGGCGGAAGAAATGGCGCGGCGGCTGGCGGAATCCGGGGAGGAACTCCGGCTCTACGCCTGCGGCGGCGACGGCACCGTCAACGAGGTGGCCAACGGCATGGCAAGTTTCCCCAACGCCGCCATGACCTGCATCCCCGCCGGCACCGGCAACGACTTTCTGAAAAACTTCGGGGAGGATGCCGTCAAATTCGCAGACGCGGAAAACCTGTGGGACGGGGATGCCCTGCCGCTGGATCTCATTGACTGCAATGGCCGCCTGTGCCTGACCATCGCCTGCAGCGGCATTGACGCCCGGGTGGCGGAAAGCGTCCATGAACTGGGAAGTTCCCCCCTACTCAGCGGCCGGGGCAGCTATCTGGCCACCGTGGCGGTGAATTTTCTCTTCCGGGGCATCGGCCAGCATTGGCGGGTGACGCTGGACGAAGAGACGCTGGAGGGCGACTTTGCGCTGGTATCCATGTGCAACGGCCGCTATTACGGCGGCGGCTCCACGCCGGTGCCGGAGGCCCGGATGGACGACGGCATTTTACATACCGTGCTGGTGAAGAATGTCAGCCGCCTGCGGTTTGCCCGGCTGTTCACCCCCTACTCAGAGGGGCTTTACCGCCATCTGCCGCCGGAACTGATCCGGGTGGTCACCGCCGGAAATGTCCGCATCCAGTCGGAAACCGACATCGTCACCTGTCTGGACGGCGAATGCCTCCACAGTCGGGATGTTCATCTGACCCTGTCCGAAAAAAAACTGCGCTTCTTCGGCCCCCGGGGCTGTGATCCCAACCGGGGCGCGGGAATCCGGTGAAAATTTCATAGGTTGTTTACAAATTACCCCTTTACAAAAGGTGGAAAGTGTACTATGATAACTGCGTTAGCACTCGATAGGTATGAGTGCTAACGCTGAATTTGATTACTTTGAAAATATATAAGGAGGAATCCCATATGAAACTCACCCCGTTGTCTGATCGTGTGATCCTGAAGATGGTAGAAACTGAGGAAACCACCAAGGGCGGCATCATCCTCACCGGCTCCGCCAAGGAGAAGCCCTCCGTGGCAGAAGTCATTTCCGTAGGCCCCGGCGGCCTGGTGGACGGCAAGGAAGTCACCATGACCGTCAAGCCCGGCGACAAGGTCATCACCAGCCAGTATGCCGGCACCAAGGTAACCCTGGAGGACGTGGAATATGTGGTCGTCCGTCAGAACGACATTCTGGCCATTGTCGAGTAACTCGTCACAAGCTGCACATCCCTCGCTTCGGCCTTGCGGCCAAAGCTCGCTCGTTCCGCTGCTCCTCG